>NZ_JAMYRZ010000019.1:0-122381 GCF_040321675.1 Mesorhizobium sp. M0296 | reverse complement strand
GCCAGGGCATCCGCGACTACGAGCCTTTGCGCCGCGACCGGCGCGATCGCCTGGAAGAACTGCGGACCGGCGATGGCCGCGCCCTTCCGGCCCGCATGAGGCCCAGATCGGCCGCGAACTTGACCGTCTCGAATTGCTGCTCGGCCAGATCAAGGCCGTGGAGGCCGAGCGCGACGCGCTGCTCGCCGCGACGGCGGTGGGCGCCTCGACGCCGGCGGCGATGTTGCTCAAGCTGAAGGGCATCGGGCCGGAATTCGCGACTATCCTCCATGCCGAAGGGCTGTTCCGGCATTTCAACAACCGCAGGCAGGTGGCCGCCTACGCGGGACTGGCACCTTCCCCATGGAAGAGCGGCACGATCGATCACGAACAAGGCGTGTCGAAGGCAGGCAATCCGCGGCTGCGAACGACGATGGTCGAGCTTGCCTGGCTGTGGCTGCGCCATCAGCCGGCCTCGGGCTTGGCCCGCTGGTTCAGCGAACGGGTGGCGCGCAACGGCGGCCGCCTCAAGAAGGCAATGATCGTCGCGCTCGCCCGCAAGCTGCTGGTGGCGCTGTGGAAGTACGCGACCGCCGGCGTCATCATCGAGGGAGCGCACATGAAAACCGCATGACCGCTTCCATCACCCTTTTCCTACATTCCGCAAAGGCCTGATCAGCCTTTCGGATCCAGGTGGGCGAACCGAAAATATGCATGGCCTCAACAGCCGATCGGCAGAATGGTTTCGTCTTCCTGAGCCTGCGCCCGCCGCAAGCGGGATATTGGTGCTGCCGCCAGGAGCGGCGACCGCATGTGAGGTGGATGAGGCCCCGGCGACCGGGCCGCGTCACGTGATCGGGCTCAGACCTTGGACCGAAACTGCGAAGGAGGAAAAATCACACTTGACCATGTAATCCCCATGTGAAGCATATTTGAACCGCACATTCTGCAGGACCTTCGCCTTCACCTCGATATGAAGTTGCTCGGTAACGGCCTCGCCCATGCGATGCATCTGGTGACGGCAGCAAGGACAAGCCTTCTGATCGTCGGGAAGGTCATACTCGACGCGCTCGCGCGGCAGGTTTTCCGGCAAGGCCTTGCGGCCGCGCTTCTTTCCCGTCGCCCCTTCGCTGGCCGGCAAGCCCGTGTCCGGCAGGACAACGACGCCGCCATCTTCGTTGTCGGCGGCGTCCTCATCCGCGGCCTGTTCGGCTTCATTGAAGAGGCGGTCAATGTGCTTTTCACTGCGCGGCGCAAAACGATGCAGTCGTGCAAGCGCCAGCTCTTCCTCGAGTTTGACGACGCGTTCGGTGAGTTGACGGTTCTGCGCCTGCAGCGCAGCAATACGCGCCATCAACGCTTCAACAGTCGGTTCGCCGGGCCGATTCATCAGATTCTTGAATCGAAAGCATGCCGCCGCGTCAACCGCTCAATTCGAGAGCCCTCAACCGGCAACCTGATATTGCCGCACCGGATGGCGGACCATCGCATCGATATCGATGCCGTCGAGGATCCAGTGCAATTGCTCGGTCGTAAGCGTGACCACCGCTGCCTCCCGGCGCGGCCACCTGAACCTGTCCTCGGTCAGCCGCTTCAGGACCAGCACAAAGCCCGACCGATCGAAGAACAGGAGCTTCATCCGGTCGCGACGGCGATTGCAGAACGCAAAAACCGCCGGAGCAAACGGATCGAGCGCCATCGTCTCCTGGACCAGAACCGCAAGGCTGTTGATGCCGGCCCGGAAGTCGATCGGCTCGCGGTGCAGGTAGACTTTCAGGTCAGCGCCCAGTGTGAACATGACCCAGCGCTCCGATTACCGCTGCCAACGCATCCACATCACCGCATTCCAGCGTCAACTTCACGCCGTTCGGCAGCGACGCGCTCACCTTGCCCGGAGAGGAAAAATGCGCTGTCCTTTTCGATGCCGACCCACGCACCCCATCGCAAGTCCCCGGCAAATCCACCGCAGCCATGCTGCTCTGTCGCAGCAAGACCCGATCGGAAGTGCTTTCAATCTGAACCGGGATGAACGCCGGTGGCGAGGACGGCGGGAGGGACTGGGTCTCCGCGCGCTTCTTTATCCACTTCCGAAGAAGGTTCGCATTGACCCCATGTTCGAGCGCGAGCCTCGATACCGACACGCCAGGCTCAAGGCAGGCCGAGACAAGACGGTCCTTCGATGCCGGGTCGTATCGGCGTCGCCCGTCCCGACCGACAAGCCTCACCCGCAGTTTCTGCTCATCTTCTTCCATCACAAGGTGTCCACCTATTTCGGTGGACACCTTGCATCAGAGCACTCAACAGCAAAAGGTGCGGGGAAATTCGCGCTTACGTTCAAGTAGAGACCGGGTCGCGATGAGAAAGTCCGCGATGCCCACGGTCGCCTTGCTAGGACCGATGATGGCATGGCCGCCACCATGGCGCTGGTGCGCGCCATTTGACGCGCGAGGCGGATGCCTTCCACCCCATTATCAAAACTCATAACCAGTCGCTTACCGCTCTACCGCATTGCGCGTGGCCTATTGTGCAGTGACGCCGAGGCCGAGGACATCTTGCAGGAGGCCTATGTTAGGGCCTTAGCCCATCTTAGCGCCTTTCATCGGCGACGCCTTCCTGTCGGCCTGGTGGCACATAGTCATCAGTGAGGGCGCGGTTAGTTGCGCGAGCGCAAAGCCGCGGAGCAATGTTCGACAACCCGGAGTCGCAGATCATCCGGTTTCCACTCAATCCAAGCGGCGATCCGGAGCAGCGCACTGGCAGATTCTCGGGCTGGTTCGAGCGGGCGACCGACAGCCCGTCGTAACGTCTACTGCCCCGTCTTCTTCGCCCGCGTCATTGAGGGGCTGATCGTCGAGGAACGGCCCACCTGCTCGGCGTCAAGCCGAGATGTCAAAGACCAGGTTGCACCGTGCCCGCGCTCTGATGCCGACGCGCGCCAGGAAACAAGCCAGAAACTTGGTACATGCCGGTTAAATCTGTCCTGCAAGCTTAATTGGCTATTGAAACAATAGCCGATCAAGCTTGCCCTGACGGAAGTCATCTTGGCGAAGAGGTTGTGGCCAGTTGTGGCGAGGCCCGACTTTCGCCACCGCAGCGCGAGGCGCCTAAAGACGTCCTTCTTCTCCCCTTTGTGTTTCCGCCGCCGCTCCTTCCGCGGCCCGCTCCAAGGCCACCATTTTCTTGACCAGGGCCAGCAGATCGCGCTTGGTTCCGTGGGGCAGAGACACGATCTGTTGCGCTAGCTCCATGGTGTCGTGCGCTTCCTCCTCAGTGCGGCCCCATAGATGCGGGGCAGCACTGAACAGCATCGCCATTGGCATGAATCCGAGGATTTCGCACAAGTGGATCATGCGCGTGACGTGCATTTTTGAGAATGCGCGTTCATAGCGGCCGTAAACCTGCATCGAAAGGCCAAGCAAGGGAGCAAGCTCTGCGCGGGTCAGATCCTTGTCCTCGCGCGCCTTACGGATGAAGGCGGCAATTCTTTCATCGAGTTCGCCGAAGGTTTTGATGCCTTCGAACCCCGGGCGTCGGAAAACAGGCTTGTCGATCTCGGGATCGATCGTCTCAACCAATTCCATTTTGATTTTATAGGCGTCCATATCTTTCGGCACGTCCTCTCCCTTCTTGCTTTTTTCCAGTCGCGGATAGGGCGACGCCTCAACAAACATTTTGAAAACGGGATTGACCCAAGCACGCCTCAGCACTCTCTTGCGCAGCGACTTTCCAGAAGCGGAGAGTGAGGACAGCGCTTTCGGCTACTCGCAAAAAGCCACCATCACTTCCATGCTGCGCTCGCGTGCCATGCTTCTTTGCGGAGGATCCTGCATTATAATGCCCTCGACTTGGACTGGGATAGGCACTGCCCACCGGGAGAAAATCAGCGCGCCTTGGCTGCAACCTACGCCGCTTTCCCTCGAACACAGCTTCGACAAGTTTTTCCCATCGAGACACCCCAGACGCGCCGGGAGTTCGCCAGCGATTGATTCTTTTTGCCGATACTAATACATCGCCGCAGGGTAACCGTCGATCCCGCCCCGTGCATTGATGTATCTCAATTGGATAAGCGAAACAGCTCGCCTTTGGCGATTTCGTCAGATGGCCGAATAGCCGCATCGGCAGCGGATTCGAAAGCCCGTTCAAGGGGAAGTGGCGTTTTGAGCCTCCACCCAAGTCGATGCCTTGGCGACCGACCCACGGTGCGGCGTAGATGCCAATGAGGATACCGATTGTCATCCCGAGCAGGAATCTTCAACCGCCTGACGGATCAATAGCCGTTGTCTCGGAGAAACTGGTCGATGGCCGCCTTTATGATCACCGTCATCTTGATGTCGTTGTCGAAGGCGGCCTTTTGCAGTCGCATCTTCGTGTCGTAGTCCAGCGGGCAATTGACGTAGTGCTTGGCTTCTCGCGCGTGCGCGCGTTTGAGGTCGCGCAAGCGATAGCGTCCCTCCTCCTGAGCCAGAGCACGTTCGATCGCCTTGCTCTTGCGCTCTTCACCGCTTGGGTTCGGCAGACTGCGCTGCGGCCGTTCTCTTGTCGCATCCGCTTCTGAAACCGGCGCCGCTGCTGGTTCCCTTGCAGCCGTACCAGCCTCTGCCTCTTCCGACACAGAGGCTGGTTTCATTGCGGCTTTGGATATGGCTGCCTTCGGCCGTCGCGGAGCGATCGGAAAGTCAGAGACGGACAGTTTGCCTGGTTTAGACATTTCCCACCTTTTCCCGGTTTTCTGCGAGATGGCGATCAAGCTCGGCCACAAACGCCGCGACCTCCGCGCGACCCTTCATCACCGGGTCGGTCAGCTCGAGCATCTGCAAGGTGCCGAGGCCGTTGCGGATTTCGCGGTAGCAATTTCTTTCGGTGAGCTCGGTTTCCATCAACGTCGATTCGTAGCCATTGGCGCGAAGGTTGGCGATGAACGGACGGATCAGCCTGTAGGCCTCAAGAACGCGGCCGGGAAGGGCGATGCGCGTCACCACGTTGAGGTGGGGAATCGTGCGTCCGTTCCTGTCGCCAATATCCGCGGTGATGGTCGCGGCTTCGCCGGCCGCCTTGATTTCATCCTGGTTCGGCTGAATTGGCGTCAGCACCAGGTCGGAGTTGCGGATGATCGTGTCGCGAATGACGCTATCGACGCCCGGTGAGTCCATCAGGATTACGTCATAGATGCCGTCTTGTTCGGCAAGCACGGTTTCAATGCTTCGCTGCGTTGCCGCGCTATGCAGCTCGACGTTGGCCGGAAGATTGTCCTTGGCCTCACATCGCTTCCACCATTCGGCGAGGTTCTGGCGCGGATCGGCGTCGATCAGAAGAACCTTCCTTCCATGAATAGCGTACTCGCCGGCAACGAGGATGATAACCATCGTCTTCCCGGCACCGCCTTTTCCGCTGATCGCGCAAATTCTTTGAGTCATGTTCGATCCCTTTTTTTGCCGTCTCCAAGGGCTTCAATGCGGCAGGCCGCCACCACGCAGCATTTCCAAACGAAGCGAATGCTTGATTTTGCACGGCGTTTTTACACCATGCGATCACTCCTCACTATCCTAGTGTGTGGTACTTCAATCACATCTTGCTTTCACATCGTAACGTCATGGCATGTGAACACATCGTGTGAACAAGTCGTGTGAAACGGAATCAACCGCGCGCTGCCGTTTGAGCCATCCTGAAAGTCTCCACGGTCGCCCAATTTCTCCTTGGCGGCACCGACCTTCCCCGCTCCTAATTGTGGTGAACCCCGGAGCCGCGCGAAGGCCCACTGTGCCCCTCGCACGCAGTCCGCCAGGGCGAAGAGCGGAGCGTCCCTTGCGGACGAGTACGAGGGGCACAGAAAGGCCGACAAAGCGGTCCTGGAGGTGAACCCTGGAGAGCGTTTTAGCGTTTGAAGGGGATTGGCAGGGCGAAGGCCCTGCCAATCGTTTCGATGTGGACGAGCGAAATGTTGGACGCTCGAAGAGTTGGTTTTTGTTGAGTGCGAATTTCACGTCTATTGAGAGTGGCAGGATACGGAAAAATGTGCGACATTTTTCCCGACGATCGAGGGACCAGCCCTCGATGCCTGCCGCAAGCGCCAGTGAGGGGAGCGCCAAAGGGAAATGAACGACGGGAAATTTGACGTCCGGCTCGAGGCGAACCGGAAGGAGCGGATGGTGCACGCCCGCGTCAGCGCGGGCGAGTATGCGGCGATTGAGAAAGCCGCGAAGGCGGCCGACATGTCGGTGTCCGGATTCTTCCGGTCGCTGATCCTAGAGGGGGCGGGTGACAGGCCGATGCTGACCGAGGAAGACCGCCTCGTGATGGCGCTCCTTCTCGAAGACATGCGCGCGATCGGCGTCAACCTGAATCAGGTCGCACGATCGATAAACAGCGGCAAGAGCGTTCATCCGAGCGAGCTCGACATCAATCTTCAGAACGTGCAGCGCATCCAGGCGGCCGTGATGACCGAGCTGCGCTCGCTTGCGAAGCGCGCCGGCCACAGGCGGCGTGGGGAGGGGTAAGCGTTGGAAATCTTCTTCGGCACCTTTACGAGCGAATGGGAGCAGCGGCGGGCCGCTTTGCTGCACGAGCTTTCGCTTGGCGGTCAGCGTCGGTCGTTGGCCGAGGAAGAACTGCGGAAGCGCATGAAGGCCTTCGAGCTTGGCGCTGCCGGCGCCGGCGGAGGTGCTGCCAATCCGGGGGCGAGGCGGGCTGCCGCAAAGACGCACTATGCCGCTGTCGCACAAGCTGCGGGGGCCGCGCGGCCGATGGAGGTTCGGCTTCAAGCGGTTGCGCAAGGCAGTCAACCGGCTGTCGTCAAAATGGCGTCCTACGGGGGAGGGGCGCGAGTCGGAGCGATGCTGAATTATGTGTCGCGGGGCGGCGAGCTCGCGGTCGAGAACGAGAATGGCGAGCGCATCCGCGGTCGTGGAGATCTTGCGAGCCTACGCGGCGATTGGGACCATCTGTTCCAGAACCGCACCGAGAGCCGCGATATAGCCGGCTTCACCGTGGAAATCACGGCGACTGTCTATGCGTCGGACATTCAGATGCACGAGCTGGTGCGCAATACGCTGAGCAGCGGTTTTACCGATCGGCGTTTCGCATACGCGGTCAACAGGCAGGTCAACGGCTCATTGACGGTGGAAGGATTTGTCGTGCTTAGAAGCGGGCAGGGGGAGCGCCTGACTGGCGACGACAAGGCCGCGAGCATCATCCAGTCCCGGTACGACAACAGCGACGCGGCACGCGAAGCTGCGGCGCGATTCGTATTTCAGGGCTACGGCAATGGTGTCGAGTATGGCGCGAGCAAATTGCGGAGCCTGGTGGAACGGTACGGCGGCGACGTTCGCGATGATCGCGGCCAGTTGATTGCCAACGACGAGAACGCCGGCGACCTGGTGCAGAAGGAATGGCGCGGAGAGCTGCACAGCAGGAAAAGTCGGGACGTCATGCATCTGATCATGTCGGCCCGGGCTGGCACGGATGTCGAGGCCTTCTATGGCGCTGTTCGCGATTTTCTAGCCGATCAGTTCGGCGGGCATCGCTATGTGTTTGCGATGCACGATCCGGCCCATGACCCGAAAGAGGAACGGCAGGGCGGTAAGCGGCCGCATGTGCACGCCCATGCGGTCATCACGATGCGATCGGAATCCGGCGACCGGATAGAAACGACGCCGGCCGTATTCCGGCAATGGCGGGCTGCTGTGGCTGAGAAGGCCCGCGAGCATGGCATCGCGATGGAAATGACGGATCGACGCGAGTTCGCCAGCCCGCCGGCGTTTACGAGCAAACAGGTGCGGCCGATCAGCAGGGAAGGTCGGACGGAGCATGTAGGGACAAGCGAGGCGGCGCAGGCTCGATACGACGCAAAGCGGAGCGGGCGGAGAACATACGCAAAGAGCGAAAGGAGCCAACAGTATACCAAAAAGGCAAAGCAAAACTGGGAGAAGGTTGCACTCGCGAGCGGTGATCAACGCCTCATCGCCTACGCTGTTCAGCAGCGTGACCGCTTGAGTTCCGGGCTGTCGGTTGACGGCGCGGAAACGACTTCGAATGTCGTGCATGCCGATTTCGGGTCAAATTTCCGCGCCAATCTGGTAATATTGCAGAAACTGGTTTTGGAGGGTGAAGAATTGCGCGAGGCATCACGGGTAGAATTCGAGGCGTATGAAAAGAAAGTTGAAACAGCCCTGTTCAATCTGGAGCGAAGCGTAGGCCCCGATGAGCGGGCCGACTTCGATGAAGTGGCGACATTGGCGCGCGAACACGTCAATCAGCGCCGCGAGCTGGTGGAACTATATGAGCAGCGCAACGAAGTGCGGGCCGAGCAGAAGCAAGAAGACCAGGCGGAGGCCGAATGGCAGGCAGCCGTCGCCCAGGACGGCGATGTCGCGGTTGATGCTGGCAACGACGTCCTCTCGGTTCAGGATCACAGCTCCGATCTGATCGAATCCAGTTCTGCTGAAAAACGGCAAGCCGCAATGGAACAGCCGCAAATGCCGAAAGAGGAATTAGAACGGGCCGTTCAGGCCGAGATTGATCGGCTCAAAGCAGAAGGCTACAGCACCGCATACATTTGCGAACGGAGTCTGGAGATCGAGGACGGTGTTCGCCAGCGGTATGCCGAGGCCATGCAGAACCCCGACAATCCCGATCTTGTCGGCGCAGCTAAAAATCGGGAGGCGCTGATTGCTGGCGCCGAAAGGGTAGGGGAGCAGTCAGCAGAGCAAAAGGACAAGGCCCCGACGAATGCCGATGCCGTCGTCGAACAGCAGCGCGAGCCTCGTCCCGAGGAGCCGGAGCGCCAGCCAATCGATCCGGATGCGCGCGAGGCGCACGAACTCGCATCAACAGTCGACGCTACAAATCGGAGACAGGATCGGGTAAGCAAGGGAAAGGAAGCCACACAGCGCGGCGGCGAGACGACGCGCACCGACCCAGCACAGCAGCATATACCGCGGCTTGAAGAGCTGGAGCGCGACGAAATTGAACGGAAGGAACGCGACCGCGACGAGCGGGAACGTTAAGCGAGCACGATGCTGAACAACAGGCAGGACTATGTAATCCAGACCAACGATCCGAAGGGCGACGAAGGCTTCGGCAAGGGCCTTGGCGTGGTCATCTGCCTCGTGTTTGTGTTTGGCGTGATCCAGATCGCTTATGAGACGGTTGTCGGCTGGCATCAGTTGATTGTGCAGTGGGGCGGCGAGACCGCCGCGTTCATCGCCAGCTTTTGGCCGTTCTAGAGGAAGCTGGCCGCCAGGAAGCTCTTAAGCTTCAGCGGCCAGGCCAACGTCGACGGGATCAGGAACCGTCGCTGAGAATATATCCAGATAATTCTTTCGTGTTGTCGGGGAGCGGTCACCGAGCTTCTCGACTTTCTGCGCAACCGTCGCCTTCAGTCGTTCGGCGCTAGGTTTTAAGCTCTCTTCGACCGTCTTAATGCGCTCCTCGATTGCCGCAACGTCGCGTTTCGACGTTTCGGCGCCGGCGCCGGAATTGCTCTTGGTTGGTTTTTTTCGTGCGTCGATCGCCTTGCGGTTGACCACACGAGCGGAAGAACTAGCCGGCCGTCCGAAATCCGATTCCGGCTGTTTGTCGTCGGCGGCCGAGGCGGTTGCTTGCGCCTTCGCCGGCGTCACGACTTGGACTGTTTCGTCAGTCGGATTGCTATCGCCTGCATACTCTTCTGTCAACGCCGGTACCGGTTTGACGGGCAGGTATTCGATGGACGGGACTTCCGGCACGTGCGCTTGTGAGAAAGCCTCAGCAGCCTTGAAGGGCTGTGTCTCGAAAAATCGAAGTTTGTCACCAAAGATCGGCCTCTGGCCTTCGATGAGCAGAACCATCTTACGTTCGGGCATCTGCCGGATTTCTTGCGGCATCATCAGATCGCGTTCGCGAATCTGTTCGACCTTCGTGCGGCGAGGCAGGCCAAAAAGCTCAATGGTGCGCGATTCCGACTGATAGCGAATTGTGCGCTTGCCGAGCGCACGAGAGGCGTATTCGGCAGTTGCCTGGTCGTTGGCGCCAAGCACGAGCTGATAACCACAATTGCCGAGCAGTGAGTGCCTGGAGGTCTCTCCATAGATTTCGTCGAGGTTCTTGAGGTCCTGAATGATGAAGGCGAGCTTGATGTTGTAGCCGGCCACATAGGGTAGCTTTGTCATAATCTCGTCCATCTTCTTTAACTGTCGGAACTCGTCGAGCAGGAAATAGACGGGCAGGGAATTGGGGTCGTGCTCCAGGGTGAGGATGTCCATGGTCTGCTGCACGAACAGCGTCAGGAGAGGACGCAACAGCGTGATGTCAGTGATGTTGGGCGCGAGGTAGATCGAGATCGGCCGGCGCTTGAGCGCCCGTAAATCCATATCGGTTACATTCGTGGCGGCTACGATGCGCTCGTTTTTGAAGGGCCGCATGGCCTTCTGAATATCCAGCAAAGCAGAGGCGGCGGCCCGTTCTGACAGCGCGAGATAGGCATTGAAGCTTTCCATGGTGAACTTGGAAAGGTATGGCTCTCTCGCCTTGATGAACTTCATCAGCGCCTGGAGGTCGACGCCGCTATTGATGAAGGAATTGACTTCGCCGAGGTTGCGCCGGCCATTGTAGTGCGGGCTCTCCAGAACGTAGCTGATGGCGCCCGCCATCACTTGCTGTGCCGTGGCCTGCCATACCGAATTCTCGGATTCGGTGTTCTCCGGGACAAGGATGCTCGCCATGTTTTGGATATCCGTCGTCCGCGTTCCGCGCTCCTGGCGCACGAAGTCGAGCGGATTGTAGCGGTTGGTGGCTTCCGATCCCGGCGCAAATAGAAAGACCTGGCTTCCCTTGCGGCGGCGATATCCGGCAGTGGCCTTGAAGACTTCGCTCTTCAGATCGGTGACGATCATCGACCCTTCGTGCAGGAGGGCGTTGGGAATGACGTAGCCAGCACCCTTACCGGATCGAGTTGGACCGATGATGAGATGGTGACGATCATCCTTTGTGCGGAGGATCTTGCGACCGAGGCGGCCGAAGATGTGTCCCTGCTTGCGAAACCATCTGCCGCGTCGCAAGGCGGCAATGTCCTGAAAAGCGGCGTCGCCGAGCGGGTTGCTTGGCGATTTCAAGCCAAGATAGGCCGCCAGGCCGCCGGCGAACAAGCTTGGCAGGAGCGCGACGAGCGCGACCTTCTGCAGGGTATGGCTGCCCTTGTAGAGCCAGAATTGTTGAACAGGCACGAAAGGATTGGTGGTGATCGTCGTTTCGAGAATTCGGCCGTCCTTATAGACGAGCTGCAAGCCAAGTCCGTAAGTGAGGGTCCAGACGGCGAAAACTATTCCGGCGCAGAAGAGAAGATAGAAGGCCTGATAGCCCTTGTTCATGTCTCGTCTCGGGCAAAGAAGATTTCCGAAACGCCCCGTTTTCCGCCGTCGCGGCGCAACTGGATAACGATCGGGATGACCATTTGGATGTATGACATTAGATCCTGCTTGGAGTAGCCCGACGACATTCCGGCCTGCTGCATCATCATGGCGAGTTGTTCATAGGCGCCCATCGGTGTATCCGCATGCACTGTCGACATGCTGCCCGGATGGCCGGTGTTGATGGCGCGCAGGAAGGAAAAGGCCTCGGCGCCACGAATTTCACCGACGAAGAGTCGGTCCGGTCGCATCCGAAGCGACGCTTCCAACAGGTTCTGGATCGTCACGTCTGCGGTGCCCTGGTCGCCCTTCGAGGCAATCAGATGCACCTTGTTCGGCTGAGGCGGAAATAGCTCGCGCGTGTCCTCCAGCGTCAGTATCCGCTCATGCGGATCGACGCTTTTCAGGCATGCGTTGAGGAATGTGGTCTTGCCCGACGAGGTGCCGCCGCTGATTAAAATCGACACGCGCTTGGTGATCGCCGTATGGATGAAATCGTAGATACGGCTCGCGCGAAGGTGCGCGATCAGCTCCCGGTCGATGTCGCTTAGTCCGCCGACTGCGACCGAGACTTTGTCCAGTGAGCCGCTATCGCGGTACTCCTCGAGCGTGAAATTGTTCACGACCTGCTTTCGGATCGAGATCGAGCCGCCGTCCGGCGCGGCGGGAGGCAGCACGATCTGAATACGCTCGCCCGTCGGTAAGGCCGCGCTTAGAATAGGCTTGGCGCGGCTGATAAATTGATTTGTTGCCCCGGCGACGCGTTCCCCGATATTTTCGATTTCCGACGCCGTGAGCTGCTTAATTTCGTGAAATTCCATATGATCGGATCCCAGCCGTTCCACATAGACATGGCCGGGCTTGTTCAAGGAAATTTCGACCACACGCGGATCGTTGAGAAAGCCGCGGATCGGTTCGAGTGCCCGATCGAGAAAATAATAGGGATTGGTGGGCGATCGGCCCTTGTTACTGACCGCGACGTTCACGTTGTATTTCCTTCATCGCTTCTGTGACGGGATCGTCATACATGGCGCTGAAATCGAGATCCTGGCGCACATAGACGAAGATGCGTTCGCCTTGGCTGACACTGATTGTCGGCGGGATGCGCAGGTTTTCGCTCAAAGCCTGGTTAGCCATGTCGCTGAAGGTTTGCGCGATCGTGTCGCGCGCCAGCTCCTCGCCACGTTTGGCTTCATCATTATCTTGGCCGAAAGCTTCATCGCTTCCATAGCCGGTGAGGTAACTAGCACCTGCCCCGACAATCGACAGAACGATTGCGGAACCGAACCGCTCCCGCCATTTGTTGTCGACACGACCGGTCAATCCGGAGCGGCCAAGGCTGTCGGTGCCGATGGAGTTGAGGCGAACGGACACACCGTCATCGCGGAGAAGTCGGGTCCAGATGACGAAAATGCGTTTCTGACCCCTGACAACATCGGACTGATATTCGCCGATAAGCCGGGTTCCAGTCGGAATCAGGACGCGCCGTCCGTCAAACGAATAGACATCCTGAGATGTGATCGCGCGGATTTGGCCCGGAAGATCGCTGACGATCGCGGTTTCCAAAATGCCCGGAATTAGGGTGCCTTCAGGTACCAGCGCGTCGATACGTTTGATCTGCTTAGCCTTTGCCGACCGATCAGCCAGGCTTGACGCCGCCGCGAGGAATTTGCTGTTGCGGTCCTCGCCCGCGACACTCAGACTGTTGCCGTCGGCGCCACCGAGGCCGCCGGCGCTGTGCTCCTCGCGAGCCCTATCCAACGATATCAGCTTGGACCTATAGCGCTCCGGAAATTCTTCAGGCGGCGGCGCAGCTGCCGGTTCCGTGGGCGGTGCCGGGATGACTTCAGGCGGAGGCGGCACGTTAAATGTGGTCGTGTCGACCCTTTCCTGTACCGGCTCCGGAGGCGGCGGGATGTTGATCACGTCAGGTTCGGGTTGCGGCTCGGGCTTTTCTTCCTCGCGGACGAACGACGGTGGCCGGAACGTCGTGGTTCGGAATTCCTCGTCGCCTTCGGTTGTGCCGCGAGCTGTTTCCGTCGGCGTGGCAAGGACGAAGTAGGCTGCCACGGCGCCGCCAATCAACAAGGCTGCTCCGCCGAGGAGCTGGTTGCGCTTTGCGTTTTTGTTGCTGACGGCCGTTTCGTCGGCCGACATCATGGCTTCAAGCTCAGGTGTCCGGTTCATTTGTTACCGCTCCTCCAGCGCTTTTTGGCGACGCGATCAGGAGCCGGACCGAGGATATCAGGGTCCGGAGCGCCGAAATCAGGCTTCCGAAGGTTGAAGATGCACGTCCATTGATTGCCATCGCGCAGCGTGTATTGGGTCGCAACACCATCAACGACGAGGTATTCCCCTTCCTTGCGGAAGTTGCGCAGTGTCTCGGAAAAATCCGACTGCACGGCGAAGATCGCCGGCACACGCCCGGTGAATTTGAAAAAGGTCTTCTTGCCATCATCGAAAACCATCGAGGGCTTCAGCTTAGCGTCACCCGAAAACGAATAGTCGATGTTGACGTTTGCCTTGTCGATGTTCGAGATATTCGGATTAGCAGCGCGGTACTCAGCTTCTTTGCGCAGCGCCGCATTGAGGTCCTTTTCCGGGTAGACAAACCTGACGCCGAAGACCTTCTTGCCAGCGGCAGGCGGATTATCGTGAAGCTCGATGAAATAGATCCTCTTCGTCGTCACGACATTCATGTTCGTGGTGACGTTCTTGGCGATCGGCTTCACAAACAGGATGTTGCCCTTCTCTGAAGGCGCAACCTGCCAGCTCTCTGTGTCGCCAAGCGAGATCGTCTCGAAACGTTCATCTTCATCGAAAATGATCATCGTCGAAATGCCGTAGGTGGCATTAACCGTCACGACGTTGTTGGGCTGATAGACAACGCTTGTAACCCGGCCGTCGAGATTGCCCGGGCGTGGTGACTGTGCCGCATGGGCGTGAGTCATGATTGCGGCGAAGAACGCCGCTGAAAACAGGAGGTGTTTCATCATCCCTCACCTCCTGGGGTCACCGTCTCCTGGTCACGACGGTAGCTGAAGACCTGGAAGCCGAGGGGATTCTCAAAAAGCCACTGATTTTCTGTGGGAGTGTCGGTGTAGCGAAAACGCACGACCGAAATGTAGTGCCGCGTGATGGAATCCGTGTCGGATTTTTCCGTCGTTGAGAAACGGACAAGAGCCGTCGACGGCGGTTGGCTAGGATCGCTCGGCTCAGTGACCGCCACCGATTTGATGTCCACCGAAACCCGCTTGTTTTTTCCGTAGACT
This sequence comes from Mesorhizobium sp. M0296, assembly GCF_040321675.1. NCBI lineage: Bacteria > Pseudomonadati > Pseudomonadota > Alphaproteobacteria > Hyphomicrobiales > Phyllobacteriaceae > Mesorhizobium > Mesorhizobium sp. M0296. Next base: position 107,749 of record NZ_JAMYRZ010000019.1, on the reverse strand, counting down.
TTTGCGGGGTTATTCGAATTGGCGGCGCTATAAAGCTCCTGCAACTCCCGCGCGGCGTCGCCGGTCGACAACAAGGCGGCAATGCCGAAGTTCTGTTCGATCTCGTAGGGGTCATAGCCTTCGCGAGCGCGGATATAGCGCACGACATTGGCCTGGGTGACCGCCTTTTGTTCGGTGAGGTTGGCAGGCCTAGTCAGACCGCTTTTGACCTCCAGATAGCCGGTATTTTTGTCGACCACGACGACATACGGTTCGAAGCTCTTCAACGGGACCAGCAGCACCAGTGCTGCGAGCGCTAGCAGCGTGATCGCCGCGAAAATGATCGTCACGAACCAGGCAAGTCCGCGCGATCGCTTGGCCTTTTTTACGATCTCATATTCCCAACGATCGCCGTCTTGGAAATAGGTCCGTAGTGCAGTCTCTTTTGAATCTGACATTTTCGATCTAGCCCTTAGTTACTCTCACAAGCACCTCAGCGCGGCATGCTGTTGTTGCTTATTCGGTTCTGCATCGCCGCTCTGGCATTGGCGTCGCGGATGTTGCTGAGCATGCCGGCATGTGTGCGATCGCGAGCCTGAATACCGGCAGTGCCGACGAAGCCGGCAGCCCCGCGTGCGACATCGACCGCTTTCATCGGCGCGGTCACGCCGCTGTAGCGTCCAACAGCCCGCGCCACATTGCCAATGCCGGCGGCGACGCCACCGACAATGCCCTGCGCGAGAACCTGAATATTGATGAGGACGAACGCGCCGGCGCAGCACAGCAGCAGGAACGCCGAGACATCGCTGAGCTGAAGCCGGCGTTGACTGGCCGCGTTGGAGACTTTGGTCAGCTCAGGGTCCATCGCAGCGATCAGGAAAGCGGCCACGACATAGACGAAAAGCGGGATCAGCGCGTAGAGAAGCACCTGTTGGAACCACGAAACTCCGAGATTTCGCGTCTGCTCGAACAACATGCAGGCGATGAAGATCGGTGCCGTGCCGATCAGCACCCACATCATAACCTTTGCGAGAAGCAGGATCGCCAGTGCGACGGCGATGAAGACGGCGACGCAAAGCATGATCAGGAAGCCGACCATCGACGGCAAGACCGAGAAATAGCCCGACTGTTCCGCAAATGCGGATGCCGCTTCATTGGCGGTCCGCCAGATCATGGAAAGGCCGTTTGTTGGCTCGGTAATGCCGGTGCCTGTGGCGGTCAGGATCGCGCGGCCTACGTCTTCGGGCGTGTCGTTCAGCCAGGAATAGAAGAACGTGTTGAAATGGCTCCACTGGCTGATGAGGATCAGGATCACCATCATGCGAACGATGCGGCCGATGACATCGGCCACGCTGACCCGCGACGTTCCCATGAAGAGTTGGAGGCCGTAATAGGCGACATAGGCGAGAAACATGATGTTGAGCAGCGGCATGATCTCGCCGCTGACAATGCCGTATGCACGTTCAGAAAAATTCGCCCCTGACTGCTCAATCCTGTCTAGCAGATCGCCCAAGAAGTCCTGCATTTTTGCCCACCGTCCTTTATTCCGCCAGCATCGCGTCAATCGCCGCGAAGGCCGCCGACGGGTCGCCGTTGATAGACGACATCGGGCCGCAATCCTGGCGAGGATCAGCGGCATAGGACGTTAGGTTGGCAGGTCGCTTACAGGGAGCCGTCTTTTCCTTGACCGTGCCGCAGCCGACGATGCCGGCTGCGATCACGATGACCGACAGCAATTTGGCAGTTTTGATGGTCTTAGTTGCCACTGTAGGTGAGCGCCTTCTTTGAATTGGAGATATCGGTCAGACGGCGTTGATTGTCGGCCTGCAGCGAGGAGACGGCGCCATTCATCACGCCGACGAGTTCGTTGATCGTCAGGCCGGCTTGCACCTGAAGCTGCGTGTTTTGGTCAATCGAGCCCTTGATGTCCTGTGCCTTGCCGATGCTTTGTCCGGCCTGTTCAAACGCGCTCCGGCGCGTTGTCACTGCCTTTTGCGATCCATTGACCAAGGCAGCGACGCCAAGAACGGTTGAAACCAGCTCCTCATAGGATTTGTCGCTGGAAAAACCGCTGTTTGCCTTGCCGGACAGGCTTTTGACCAGCTGGAGACCGTTGATGAAGGTGGAGGCGACTTGAGAAATGTCGCCGCCAATCCCGCCAAAATTCGGCACGCCGCCCGACATCAGGCTATCGAAAGACGGCATTGAAGCGACGCTGAAACCATTGCCAACGGCAAGGTTTTGCATCTGGCCGGCTTCGCCGCCGCGATCGCCAGTGACCGCCTTCAAAGTATCCGTGACTGTCGTCAGAATGTCCTTGTTGGTGTTCAGGATCTTGTCGGTAGTGACCGACGTCTCTTTGGCGATCTTGAAGTTCGCGTTGTCGATAACCGGCACCTGGGCCGATGCCGCCGATGCAAGGAGCATCGAGCACGCAGTGAGAATGTAGCGCTTCATCGTAGTTCTCCTATTGGGGCTGCAGCTGAAGTTTTACGTTGGCCTCGCGTTCACGCTTCTGCACGCAGGCCTCTTCGATCGGGCTCCATTCGAGACCGGTGGGCGGGTCGCAAATGCCCGTCGTTTCGCGCGGCTTTTCGTCGTCCTTTTTCTTGACGTCGGCGGACTGCGACGATCCCGACACCTCGCTTGTCTGCGAGGTGTTCCGCGAGTTGAACAGGTCCGCCATGGTCGTTCCGAGTAGGATGACCTGGTTCATCATCTCCAGATTGGCGTTGCGGGCGCCCGAATTGTGGTCCCAACTGTCCTGAATGGTGCCGGCGTTGAGACCGCCCAGCTGTTGCAGCCAGGACGCCACATTGCCGGTGCTCTCCTGCGTGGCCTGACTGGTCGCCATGGCGTTGATCGTCGAATCCCGCATGCCTGTGTAGGCGCTGTCGCCGCCGCCATAGTTCAGCGGAATGTTGGCTCCGTTCGACCCCCCGAATGCCGGCAACCACTGTTGGGTGATCGTTTTGACGTAACCCTGTGTCTCCTTGAACGGAGGGATGCCGCCGTACTTTTGAACATTGCCATGACCGGCGTTATAGGCGGCCAGGGCAAGGTTCGTGTTGCCGCCAAACCGCTTGAGCTGCTGTTTCAGATACCGTGCGCCACCGCGCAGGTTCTGTTCGATATTGTAGGGGTTGACGCCGAGATCGCCGGCAGTTCCCGGCATCAACTGCGACAAGCCTATGGCGCCGGCTCCTGATTTGGCACAGGGGTTGAAACGGCTTTCCTGGTAGACGAGAGACATGAAGAGATTTTCGTCAACGCCCTCTTCGCGCGCCACACGCTTCACCAATCCGGCAATCTCCGGATTGGCATTGGCAGCGGACACCGGATCATCCTTGCGTCCCGGCCGGAACATCGAGCAGGTGACGCTTTTGTTGATCGAATTACGGTCTTTATCGACCTTTTCGATGTCGTTCGCTTTATCCTTCCGGATCGTCTTTTCCGTCAGGTTTGCGCCATCAATGACAGGGACGCCCCCTGCCCATGCAGGAACGGGAGCGGCAAGCGCTGTCATCATCAACCACAGAGCAGGACTTCTCTTCATTGACCCTTCTCCCATCCGCAGAATTCAGCCAGCCAGTTTTCCGGCTCATCGCCGTACTTTTCCCGTAGAGCGGCGCATTCCTCGATTGTCTTCTTGCGGCCCGAAAGGACCTTCACCACGTCCGGCATGGACGACAGATCGAGCCGGGCAATGACCGAGTCATTGCCGTGCTTCACGAGAAACGTGCGCTTCTCCGGTGGGGTGTTTTTGATGAAGTTGAATTCCTTCACCGTCAAGCCGAATCGCTTGATGTAGCTCTCTTCATCGGCGCGAGGGTTCGGGAAGTGGATGTTCGTTGCCGACTGTTCGATCAGGGTGTGCGAAGCCTTGGCCTTCGCGATGTCGGCCGCAGATTGTGTTCCGAAGCCCACAATGCCGTTGAGCTTGCGGATGGTCTTCATCTTGTCGACGATGAAATTACTGAATGTCTCGTCCTGCAGCAGCTGCCAGCCCTCGTCCATGAAGAACATGACCGGATCACCGTTCAGCAGTTCGTCGAGGCGATGATAGAGGTACATCAGCGCCGGCGTCCTCAGCTCTTCATTGCCGAGAATGCTGGTCATATCGAACCCGAAAACACTGTGCCCCGAGAATGACAGCACGTCGTGCTGTGCGTTGAAGAGCCAGGCCTTTTCGCCGTCGATCCAAGGCCGAAGGCGCGAATGCAGATCGTTTGCGTCAGCACGCGAACGACCGACAAGCAGGCCGGACAGATTCGGCAGGTTTCGTTCAGCCGCCGGCTCTTGCATCAGGCGCGTAAGCGCCTTCTCAAGCGTGTCTTCGTCCTCCTGGGTGAAGTCGCGGCGGTCGCTGGACCGCAGCATGGCTTTTAGGAGCCGCATCAGGAATTCGCGGTTGGGACCGGTGTTTTCGAGCTGGAGCGGGTTGAAGCCGGTCGGCGTCTCCGGCGACAGGACTTCATAGGAACCGCCGATGGCGCGCACGAAGATCTCGGCGCCGCGGTCCTTGTCGAAGAACACCGCTTTCGGAGTCGGATTGACGCGCATTGCTTGTGTGAGCAGGAAGGTTAATGCCACCGTCTTGCCCGAACCGGTCGGACCGGTCACCAAGAAGTGGCCGATGTCGCGCTGATGGAAATTGAACCAGTACGGCGTTTGCGACGTGGTTTCGAGAATGGTGATCGGGAGGCCCCAATGGTTGCCGTCAATCTGCCCCGTCGCGAAATTGTGCATCGACGATAGGCCGGAGAAATTGGCGCTCGACAGCATCGCCTTGCGGGCGATGTAGCTGCGATTTCCCGGCAGCTGTGCCCAAAAGCCGGCTTCAAGATTCACGTCCTCGCGCAGCCAATTGATGTTCATGTCAGTGAGGCAAGCCCCAAGCTCCGACACCGACTTGCTCACGCCCTGCAGATCGCGGGACAGGCACAACAGGGTCAGATGGTGAAAGCCGAATACCGCTTCCTGGTTCATCAGACTGTTGAGCGCGAAATCGATATCATGCTCGACCGAGCTTCCGGCCTCATCCGACGCTTGGATTTGCCGTTGGAGGCGGGTGATGCGCTCCTGTGCGATCGGCTTGTCCGCGATTGTGAAGGATTGCGTCAGAATGAATTCATGGTTGACCTGCAACAACCCGTCGAGCATGCCTGGCCCGGTGAACGGCGGATATTCCTTCACAGACAGCAAAGCTCCGAAACGGCTGTCTTCGTCGACCGCCGCCTGAGCCTGCATGGTCCGCTTGCTGAAGTGCAGCCGCGATGTCCCGACAAAGCTTCGTATGCCCATGCGCGGCAATCGCATCTTGCGCGGCACGCCACAGGTCAGGATCGTATTGAAAAACGCACACGGTTCCGAATACGGCTCCTTATCGCGATAGGCGATCCCGAGCGCGCGAGCACCGTATTTCTGGAGTTCGCGCGTGATGTTGGAGATCAGCTCCTCAAGCTCTGTGACATCCTCGCGTGTTTGCTGGTTCCGCACTTCTCGGTTGGCGCGATCGAGCAGCTTCTTGACCGAATCACCAATACCGAGAGCGCCACGCATCCCTGACCGCACGATGGTCAGATAGATTTCGTTCGTGAACATGCGCTTCTCACGCAATTGGTCCATATAGCGTCTGTTCAGCAGCTCGCAGAACGGTTCGTCGAACGCACCGCCAATCTCGGTCTCCACCTCACGGCGGATGACGGTTGACCAGAGCGAAAAGCGGCTTGAGCCAAGCGCGCGGATCATCGTGTTTTGCACGACGGACCGCATGTTGAGTTCGGCCTGGTCTTCCGTCTGGAAAAACAGGCCTTCTAACTTGATGACGCTCAGCAAGGAGCCGTTTTCCAGCCCTATCACCGTATCGGACACGTGCCGCAGGTACGGGATATGTGTGGACATAGGCCGCTCATTATGAGCGACCTTTCCAAATCCAAGCTCTTCTCTAACGATTTTCAGCATTGGTTACGGTCCGTAGGAATTGGTGCCCCAAAAGGTTTTGTTCCGGGTGCGGGGCGTCATCCGCGACGCCACCTGCAGCACGTCCAAAATCCTGCTGTCCCAAGCGCAAAGTGAAAAAAGGACGAGATACGCCGCCGGAGCGACCAACAACGCCCACAACGAGTTCGAAGCCAGCCAGCCAATGATCGTGACGCCGACAATGATGACGACCGCCATGTACGGCACGCCCCAAAGCGTCGGCGATCGGGTCAGGCCGATCACCAACGGGGCCAAGGCTGGCTTTTCGTCCTCGTACTCAGCCATTTTACTGACCGACGGCCGCTATCATTTCGTCGACGATCGACGGAGCGCCGAACACGAGACCGATACCCACGATCACGGCCCCAGCCGTGAACCATGATAGACGGCCGGCGAATGCCAGGAAGCCAAGACCGATCACGGCAATAATCGCCAGCAACCGGCCGAACGGACCGGTAATGAAATCGACGATCATTTGGACGGCCGTTTGCAGCGGCGCGAAAGCTCCGCTTCCGCCGCCGCTACCTTGCGCAAGCGCCATATCGGCGCCTGCAACCTGAATCGCCGCTGCCAGCCCGAGTAAGGCAGCCAGCTTCAGCGCGCTAATCCCCGTACCCTTATCCGCAAAGCACTTCATGCCTTCTCTCCTTCAAAAGTGCATCACACCGCCGACAAACTTGCCGGTTTTCTTCACGGCAATGACGCCGGCGTTGCCGTCATCACCCGCATCAGCGATCGCCGCAGGGGCGGCCGCTCTGGTCATTGTCCTGGCTGACGGCATTGCCAGACCGAGCTGGTAATTCACCACCTTGGCGACGTACCCGACCGTCTCTTTGAACGGTGGGATGCCGCCATGCTCATAAATCCGGTGCTCCCCGCTGTTGTAGGCAGCCGCCACCAGCAGAGGATTTTGAAACTCGTCGAGCAGCACGCGCAGGTACTTCATGCCGCCTTCGATGTTCTGCGCAGGATCGCAAACGTCTTCGACACCAAAGCGTGTTGCAGTGCCGGGCATCAGCTGCATTGGGCCGCGCGCGCCCTTGTCCGAATTGCGGGTCTGGTCAAATCCGCTTTCAGCCCAGGCAATGGCAGTGGCGAAAACTTCATCGACCTTATGCCGACGAGCCGTTTCCACGACCAAACTCTTGATTTCCGCAGGGCTTAGCGGGGACGGCCCACAATTTTGCACGTTTGCCGTGCTTGTGGCTGTCGGCGCGGCAACACCATTATGGGCAATCCCTCCATTCGCCAGCTTACCCATTTCGGTAACATTATTGGTAATCTTATTAGATGCAAAGCCAATCGCTACTTTACCAATAGGGTTATCTTGATCGGCCCCCGAGGGTGAGGCCGTTTCGGGTACGACCACGCCGTCAGAGCCAAGCACGAATTCACCGCTTGCGTTACCCCACCGGTTTGCGAAAATAGCGCTGATCGAAGCGTCATTGACCGGCGCCGCAGCTGCCATATTCGTAACAAATTCGGCTTGTTTCTGCGATTCTTGAGCCGTTGACGCTATTGGTCCAGCGGCACTTAAGGCTACAGCGCCTGCCATTACAGCCAATCGCGAAACACCTTCAATTCTAGCCCTTCTGATCATCGTCCCCCGCCTAACTTGCGGTGTTGAGATTGCAACGAAAACCGATTAAGTTCGTAGATGCATGATACCGATTTGGTGTAGTGATACAAGTTTTTGCACCATACTTAAACCCCCCTCTTGCGGGGAATCCAATGTCACCGGGATGGTTAGGGCTAGAAAATGAAACGTACCATCATCGCCACACTCGCTAGTTGCGTCATGGCAACACCGGTTTTGTCCGTGGAAGACATCAACAAGGATTACATCAAGTCGCTGGCTGCACCGGGCAAGACGGTGCTGGTCGTCGAGTATTACGACGGTTCCGGCAAGATCGTGGACCGCAAGGGATATGCGTCTCAGGCCGGTTACAAGGCCGTCTCCCCTACAGACTTTCGCGTTGATGAAAAAACAACGCTGCATCTTTTCGGGCTCGAGCCGTGTCAGGGCGAGATGGTCAACCGCAAGGAAGACTTTGCCGGGGCGTGCTCAGCATTCGCCCAAGAGCAGCTTCAGATCATGTTGAAAAGCCCGAAGGTGATTTTCTGCCGCGCGTTTGTGAGTGAGCAGAACGCCGCGAAGCAGAATGCGACCTGCTACGGCTACTACAACTACCCCGGCAGCCTCGACACTGTCGACATGTTCGAAGAACAGCTTTTGTCACTTGGAGCGCTTCGGCTCGCCAAGAAACCGGACGGAACATACGTCCGCCCGGATCTCGCCAAGGCCGAAGAAATCGGCAAGACGGGATCATACGGCATGTGGTCCGATCCACGGATAAAAACGCAATGAGACGGCTTCTCGCCCTTCTTAGCGTCGCGTTGACTCCGGCGGCAGTATCAGCCGCCCCGGCTGGCTATTTCGACCTTCAGCCAGGCATCACGCTCGAAACTGGCGATACGTGGGTTTCAGACGGACAGAAATACCGCCTCTTCGGCGTCCAATCCTGCCTACGTGGTACGGCCTATACCGACAAGAGTGGCCAAAAGCGCGACTGTGGCGATGCTTCGCTGGCCGTTTTCGCCGCCTACATCAAGGACACGAAACCGGTGTGTACTCCCGTGGCCAAGACGGCCGACCTCTCCTATGTCGTCTGCTACGCCACGGTGGGCAAAGACCGGCTCGACCTGGCTACAATGATGATTGCCAGCGGCTATGCCTTCGCTTCGCTCAACGCCGAAGGCCTGCCCTTTCATCCTCCCTATGCCGTTGCCGAACAGGACGCCCGCGAAAGGCGGGCTGGCTTGTGGCAGTTCCAAGACGTCCAACACCCGGCCGTCCTTCTGAGCCGCTCGGCCAACGAGCGAGCCAAGAAAGCAAAACAATGAAAATAACCGCCGTCGCTACGGTCATTGTTGCGGCAGCCATCGCGACCCCCGCGATGGCTGCCGACATCAGGAGCCCGGCTCCAGTCCGCCGTGAGCCGCGCGCCGTCGTGCCCGCTCCCGTCTACCCCGTCTTCAAAGGGCGCGTCGCCGTCATAGACGGTCGCACCCTCTGGTATCCCAAATTCGCTCAGGGAATTCGTCTCGCAGACATCGATGCTTGCGAGCTGCCCCAATGGGCGCTCAATCCGAAATGGGAAGACCGTGACCGCGTCAAAGCACCGCCACCGGTTCCTTGTGGTCCATTTGCCAAGGCCTGGCTCAAACGAACCGTCGGTAATAAATCCGTCGAATGCACCGTTCTCGGCTATGACCATGATGGCGTGCCATCCGCGCGATGCATCGTAACGGGCCGCGATCTCGCGCTCGGAATGCTCCGCGTCGGCTGGGCGCGGGTCGCAACCCCTTATCCCTACAACGGCCAGTACATCACCTATCAGCGTCACGCCATGGCGGCTCGTTACGGCATGTGGGCGACTTACGTTCTCGACATGAACGAGTGGCGACGTAAGGCCGTGGACAAGACCTTAGATCGCCGGCCAATCGCTGATTTCAAACTTCTTGCAGAACGGGAAAGCGAAATTTCGCCTCCCTTCGCCGACGCTCGCAAAAAACCGAAGAGGACAGACCGATAGTTGCCAGACTTCGCCCATATTGCGAACTCCATCGCAAACGATCCCTTGGCAAGCTTGTTGGTTGCCATTCCGATATCGTTCGCGCTGATCGTCCTTTCCTCACGAATCTGGTGGGCGCATGGCCCCTTTGCTGTGCTGCTGCTCGCCGTGTCGATCCTTTTTCAAAGTCAACGCAACCTCGCATTCGACAGCTTCCTGGTTGGGCTCTTTGCTTTCCCGCCACTGTGCCGGGACATCCTCAACCACCCGCTCCTGTTCCGCATAGGGATCTTCTGGTTCTCAGCCTTCGCGATCATCGCCGCCATCATCTACGCCGCCGGCGATCGAGCGCAGCCCTCCCTACCCATCGACAATTTCCATGTCGATTGGGCGACACCGGCAGTCACCATCGAGAGGACCACCTGACATGAAAAACCTGCTTTATGCCGCAGCCGGCCTAGCAGCCGTCGCTATCCTGCCTGCTACCGCCGCCAAGGCTCAAGATGCCTCCTGGGGTTGCCAAGTATTGCTCTGTGCTGCCTCGCAGAGTCCGTCCTGGCATGGCGTCTCCTACTGCGTTCCGCCAATGACGAAACTCATTCGCGCCATGGCGAAGCCAGGCTTCTCTTGGCCGATTTGCCACGAAGCAAAGGCTGGAGAACCTGGCCGCCAAGAGTACGCAGACTGCCCGGAAGGCTCGAAGGTCGGCTATAGCGAGCGGGGCAAGGAAGGCAATCGCCGCGTCCCCGATCAGTGCGTCAAGACCGTGAATGTCTGCAAATCGAGGTTTAACAGCCAGGCCGACAAAAATGGCCTCACTATTCCCGTTCGTCGCGCTGGTCGTGACAGTGACAACGGAAGCGATAGCTGCACTAAAGAAATTTCGTCAATGCGTCCCCGCCGCGCCGATCCCTGGTATTTCGACATCCCGAACGACCAAGGCGTAAAACAACGCCACTGGTTCAATTTGAATCTTTAGGTGAGGACTCCAGCGTGAACCAAAACGCACTTCTCGCGATTGCCGCCACCGTTGGCTTGTTGGCCGGCGCTGGCGGCACCTGGCTTGCGATGCCCGGCGTCGAAGCACAGGCACTTTCTAAGGCCGAACTCACAGCGGCTATTTCGGCCGATCCTTCGTGTGCCCTGTTCCGCAAGCCCCGATCGTCGAAGCGCCGACGGTGGATGAAGCACTGGCCGCCTTCAAGAAGGCACAGCAAGCTTCGCCGCTCGTTTGGGACCGCAACAACATGCCCGAGATCTCGCTTGCTCTCGGCCAGTGCGACAAGAACAGCAGCGGCCCCGGAGTTTCGTGCATGACATCAATCAAGATGTCACCACAGGCGCAGCCGCTGGATCGCGTTGTCGGGTTTGCAAAAGGTGCATCAGGCGAATGGATCGCTACCATCGACTAGCCGGCCTTCGCCGCCGTTCTCGAACGGCGAGGCCGACGAAAACAGGTGTTGCTGAAAATGGAAGACGAACTGCTCGACTACGCCACAGTCTGTGCGACAGGTCTGATCTGCCTCGTCATTGCCCTGCTTTTCGGCTGGAACTTCATCGCCGCTTTGATTTGGGGATGCTTGACCGGTGCCGTGCAGGCCGGTGCGATCAGGTTGATTCATGGAAGAGCAGATCGACTTTGACCCGCAAGCACCTGTGGCATGAAAAAGCCCGCTTTTCAGCTGGCTTTTTCACCACCATGATGGCGATCACCTCACCCAAAAGGTGCCGCCATCTCCATAACCGTCGCCATTTCCCATTCCTCGAGACGCTCCCGCCTCGCGATCAAATATGCCGCGATGTATACCAGCTTCCCGATGGAGTCCCGGTGATCGGCGGGCTGATACGCAATCACGTCGCGCCGCGCCGCGGCCTCGTCCAACGCGATCACGTCGCCAGCCCCGGGCCCCTTTTCAGTCTCTCGCAACGCTTTGGCCGCTCTTTGAGCTGCGACATGTCGTTCGGTTATGTCGGCCAGGGTGCCGAGCCGCGCCCCAGCATTAATAGCCGTGCGATTCTGCCGAGTGAAATGGTTGACTCCGGATAGGTCATTTGAAGATTTTCCTAGGCTCAGCATGGCTTCATTCCTCATGCGGGCACACTCCGCCCCAGCCACCCCGGCCAAACTCGAGTTGATAAAAACGTTGATCAAGGACGAGAGCACGATAGGATACGAAGGCCAGCGAAACGAAACGAAAGCAGCGCCTGTAAGCCATTGATTAAGAATGGAAAAATATTTCTCCCTCCGCCGGGAGACGAAAGTGATTTCAAAGAAATATTCAAGCGGCTGGCCGCGGCGGGTGCTGGTAGGCCGTTGGGCAAGGACGGGTTTCCTGCAGGCCCATGGACGCCCGAGCTTCTCGCAGAGGCGATTTCACAGATCGATTCCAACCGGATTGGGGTCGATCTGCGAACGGTGCAGCTTTGGTTTCAAGAGAACGAGAAGGGAATTAGCACTGCCAATATTCGTTGGCTGGCGAGGGTTTTTGGGTGCGATGATCCGGTGGCAACCAGCGAATGGCAGATGGAGCTTAGTGCGGCGCAATCGCGGTTATCGGCCAAGAGACGAGAATGGAAGAGAGCCGGAAGCAGCGTCGCACAGGTGATTCCAGATACAGCACTGGCTGCGACCTTCGATGACGACACAGCGTCTCCGGCAGAGCTAAAACGGGATACTGACGCCAAGGGGCCGAGGCGGCGTTTTAGTTTGGCGAGGAAATCGGAGGCGTTTTTTAGTCACGGATCTCCCCTGAATTTACCGGCGTCGGTGTTTGCCGGCATGACCGCCCTCGGCTTTTTGTCGTACATCATTGGTATCCACAACGTCACCTACGAGCGAGCGGACGGGCTCGTTAAGCAGGTTGGATTCCTTTGGGCCGCAAATTGGACACTCGACTTTATGGTGTTCTTACCGCTGTTTTTCTTCTTCGTTATAGAGTTGCTGGTCTTCTGGAAAAGTGAGGGGCGCAGAAAGCTCGCAGCGCAGGGCGATCAGGTGGAAAGCGACGACGCCTGGTTGCGCAACGTTGACGCTTCCTCGTACACATATTGGTCGGTTTTTTTGATTTGCTTGCTGTTCGCGGGTCTTTTTCAATGGATCGGCGTGTCCTTGATCCCGTTGATGAAGGGGGGTGGCAACTATGCAGTGGATTGGGGAAAAATAGCTCTTGTGCGTCCTGAGGTCATATCTGTCCCCGAAACAGTCGTTTTTACGGGGTTCGCTTATCTATACATGTGCCTAGTGTTTTATCTTTTCTTCGCAGGTCTCATTTTGCTCTATACGGTTGTTCATGATCTTTGGAGAATTGGAGACGGATTGAAGAAGCTGCCGCATGTTGATCATCAGCAAGAGCTCAATGAAGCCGGCCTCATAGTGATGCGTGGGGTTTTTCGGTGTACTGTTTTGGGGGTTCTGGTCGCCATATGGATGAAGGTCCAAAGCTCTTATCTGGCATCCAGTGGTGAGAATATTGTGGGGTGGTTGGTCGGCGATATGTCTTCGATGTTCCAAGGTCGGAATGATGTGAGCACCGGGTTCCGCTATCGTATGCCGACGCATTACAGCAGCCTTCTTATCGTTATTTCGACCTGTTTTGTATTTCTGTATGGCTCCATCCGATTAGGTGTCGGAGGTCGATTTCATGCGCCTTTGTGGAAGATGTCGGCGGTCGTGGCGTTACTTGTTGTCAGCTACTTGTTGATCGACGCGTTTGCCGGCTTTTCGACCCTTCTGGCCATTTCAGTGCTAGTCGCACTATACGGCCTGTTCGATCCAGGATTAGGCCGCTGGCGAGCGAGCGAGTTAGGAAACAATCAGAGTGTTTCATAGTTGGCTCGATCGTTGGGACGAACGCCGGGCCCTTCGCGGAGAGGAAGGGAAGAAACCAACGGATTTCGTCCTTGACGCGGAATGCGCCTTTCCAGGTGCGAAGAAGATAACAAGTATCGAGGAGTTTTGTGTCCTTGCCGACCAGGCCGTGGCTGATCCAGCCTTTTTCGATGAGCCGAGCGGGAGCGATCAGGGTTTTGAAAGGCAAGACGGGTGGCTCAAATGTCCATCGGACATTTCTACTGACATCGAAGAGAACAATGTAGTCTGGGCGAAAATCACAGAAAGCGGTTCGTTCGATCAGGCGATGGTGATTTTTCACCATTGGAATGCGAGCGCCCGGAATCGTCAGATTGCCAACTTTTTCTCGCAGCGTGGCATCACGGTTGTCGAGATTGCTATGCCTTATCACTTCGAACGCAGCCGTCCCGGCTCCGTGCACGCCGACTATATGCTTAGCCCTAATCTCGGTCGAACGATCCAATCTGTAAGGCAGGCAGTGTTGGATGGGCGAAAACTCATGCGTTGGTTGAATAGCGAAGGCTATCGAGAAATTTCGGTTCTCGGAATGAGCTTAGGTTCCTGGGTTGCGGCCATAGTCGCGGCACACGACTTGGCTGTGTCTAAGGCCTCGTTGTTTCTGACGGCGGGGAGCCTAGCGGATATGGTATGGACGGGCCGCGCGACACGATTGATACGTGATAGCCTTGAGCCTGAGATTGAGCTGACCGATCTCAGAAGAGCCTGGGGTCCACTTAACTTGGAGAATTACGCACATAGTTTGGCACGGCCTGATCTCGATCTTCACGTTGTGTTGGCTAGGAGAGACAAAGTGGTGTTGCCAGAGCTATCGGAGAGGTTCATGCAGAGCCTGAAGGACGCCGGAGCTAGGCCAAATATTTTGAAATTAAACTGTGGTCACTATTCGCTCGCCATGCCGCCTTACATTTTGTTGGCCGGTTTGAGCTTGAAGCGGTTTCTGTCGTGTGCTGACAAGTCGGCCCGGCGAGCATGAGTTTGGCGTTGGCCGGTCAGTTCACCAGCAAATTCTCTGGTAGGCGTCACGACACGAAAGTGATGAGCCACCATGCAAAATGATCTGTTCGCTTCAGTAGAACCGCCCAAACTTGATGTCCCTCAGCTTGAGCTTGGCCCCGTGCGATTGAAGCTCGGTGTGGTCAGCTGCGTGCTGCGTCCTGCCAGTCACCTCAAGTACGACAAGGTCGGCGACGTCAAAATCTCGAAGCGCCTCTCGGAAAGCGTCTACGAGCTGGAGGGTGGGGAGCGCGTCGTCATCACTGATCGAACCAGAATCGTGCGTCCGGATGGTGTCGATGGCGTGCTTATCAGAACCACGACCGGGCTGCGGTGGCTTTCTCACAAGATCATCGACGGACTGGAAGCGCGGGCCGTGAAAGAAGGATGGCGCATCGTCCTGCAGGAGCGCGCGCAAAGCTGGGATGGCCAGTTCAGTTTCCGGCGAGAGCTTCCCGATGGTGCAGGCAAGGTCGCTCCCGACAAAAGAGGACTGCGTCCTCCGCAGCTCGGCGCCCTGCACGCGATCGGTGCGCACTGGAGTCTCTACAAACAGCCCGCTACGATTGTCATGCCAACCGGGACCGGCAAGACCGAAACCATGCTCTCGGCGCTTGCTGCCTATGCACGTGAGGCGATGCTGGTCGTGGTGCCATCGGATGCGTTGCGCACGCAGACCGCTGGCAAATTCCTAACCTTCGGACTGCTGCGCTGGCTTCAGGTTCTGCATCCGGGCGCGCTCAATCCGGTAGTCGGCGTCATCACAAGGGTCCCGAAGAATGTTGCCGACCTCGAAATATTCGAGCGCTGCAATGTCGTCGTTGCGACCATGAGCTCTCTCGCCGACGTTGGTGCGGAGCCTCTGTGGCCGGAGCTCGTCAAGCGGACGGGAATCCTCGTCATCGATGAAGCGCACCACGTGGGTGCGCTCCGCTGGACGAAATTTCGCGAGACTTTTACCGGCAAACCGATCCTGCAATTTACGGCGACACCGTTCCGGCGCGATGGCACGCTAGTCGATGGGCAAGTCATCTACAGCTATCCGCTGCGCATGGCGCAGGCGGATGGATATTTTCGCAAGATTGCGTTCGAGCCGGTCTATGAGCCGAGCCCCGCGCGCGCCGATGCCGCGATCGCCGATGCCGCAGTCGCCAAGCTCCGCGCCGACATAACCGCCGGGTTCGACCACCTGATGATGGCGCGCTGCGAGAGCATCGATCGCGCAGAGGAAGTGCTCAAGCTTTACGCCGGCCGCGCCCCGGACTTGAAGCCCCTGTTGATTCATTCGCGTCAGGCCGATCGTCACCTGCGCATCGCCAGCCTGATCAAAGGTGAGAGCAAGATCGCCGTTTGCGTCAACATGCTGGGCGAGGGCTTTGACCTACCGCAGCTCAAGGTCGCGGCCATCCATGATCTGCACAAGAGCCTCGCCATCCTGTTGCAATTCACGGGGCGCTTTACCCGTTCGGCTGGCAAGAACATCGGCGAAGCGACCGTCATCGCGAATATCGCAGAGCCCAACGTCTCGCTCGCGCTCGAGCGTCTATATTCCGAAGATGCCGACTGGAACGAACTCCTGAGTGAAATGAGCTCCGATGCCGCGCAGGATCATGCGCGGCTGATCAAGTTTCTTGCCGAAGCAAAACGCCTCGACACAGGCGAAGACGAGGACGATATCGCCGTTTCGCACAAGCTGCTGCGGCCGACCCTCAGCACGCTTTTCTACGAGGCCGATCAATTCACGCCGAAGAAGTTCCATGAAGGGCTACCGGACGGCGTTCTTCCCCACCGCGTATGGCTGCACGAGCCCTCATCCACCCTTTTCTTTGTGACGCGTACCGAGCCATCCGTGAAATGGGCTCGTTCGAAATCGGTGAGGGACCGCATCTGGACACTTTTCGTCCTGCACTATGACAAGTCCCGAAAACTGCTCTACCTCTCCTCGACCGATCACGCCTCGGCATGGGAGAAGCTCGCGCATGCTGTAGGGGCAGGGAAGATGCTGAGCGGTGACGTCATGTTCCGCTCGATGGGGCGCATCAACCGTCTTATCTTCCAGAACGTCGGCATGAAGAAGCACGGCCGTCGCAATCTTTCTTACGCGTCTTACACCGGCGCCGAAGTCGTGACGGCACTCGGGCTCGCGGAAAAAAGCGGGTCGGTGAAGGCAGTGCTCAGCGGTCAAGGCTGGGAACACGGGCGCCAGATGACCGTCGGCTGCTCTGTCAAGGGCCGCGTCTGGTCCCGCGAGATGGGCGCCGTGCCGCGGTTCAACGAATGGGCCGAAAGCGTCGGTGACAAACTCATCGACAAAGGAATCGATACATCGAAGCTCATCGACAACGTCCTCTTGCCGGAGGTCGTGACAGCGCTCCCCGACATCGAGCTGCTCAGCATCGAGTGGCCGATGGAAATGCTGCGCATGGCAGAAGAGCGGATATCTTTCGAAACGCCATCGAAGAAGGAGACGACGCAGCTAACCTTCGATCTGGTTATTACGGCCCGCGATGTTGCGAAGAACGCCATCAGCTTCGATCTCGTTGAAGCGGCGAGCGGTGTGTGGGGCAATTTCGAGTTTCGCCTGGGCGGTGAGAACGATTTTGCGGTTCTCCAGACGGGTGGCGAGACCATTCAGGCGACGGTCGGGAAGATCGAGAGCACCCTTGCCGAGTATTTCTCCAGCTACCCGCCGCTGTTCCGTTTCATCGATCTATCGGAGCTGGACGCGAACCTGCACGTAAAACCGCAGAACCCCTACGAGCTCGTCGTCGGCAAGGAAAGCTTCGAGGTTCGAGACTGGAAGGGCGTAGATCTGACGAAGGAGTCGATCTGGAAGGGTGGCGCGCAACGCAAGGACTCCATCCAGTGGGCGATTGCAGAGAAGTACATCAAAGCCGGCTATGACATCGTCTTTGATGACGACGATAGCGGCGAAGCCGCAGACCTCGTCTGCATGAAGCTTGAAGCTGACGCGATCCGGCTAACGCTCGTCCATTGCAAGTTCTCTGGGGGAAAGACTCCAGGAGAGCGGGTGCAGGACGTGGTCGAAGTGTCATCGCAGGCGGTGCGGTCAGCACGCTGGGTCGGCAAGTTTGCTCAGCTCTGCGCCCACATGCGCGCCCGCAATGATCCCGCCAAAAGTGGCGGGCGCCCAACCCGTTTCTTGAAAGGAGCGCCTGGAGATTTGGCTCAAATGATGAAGCTGAGCCGCCTGCAGCAGGTGAAGGCCGAAATATTGGCTGTGCAGCCGGGTCTCTCCGAAGGCGCGCGAACGCAAGGCCAATCGATCGTCATCGCGGCATCACTGACTTATCTCAAGGAAACAGTCGGGCTTGACCTTAGGATCATTTGCAGCGCTTGACCTCCGAACCTGAAAGAAGACGTTGCGAGTCCTGGCGGCAGTTCCCACTCCCGGTCATCTAAGGTCAGTCAACCTTCCGTCTGTAGCTCAGGCACGAGGATGCCGCCTCTCGTCTCTCGGTCGTCCTGAACGCGATCGAAGGCATTGCGGATGCCGAGCGAGAGATTGATGTTGACGATCGTCTCGGCATCCCTGCGCCCCTTGAGATAGTCCTGCTCCAGCCTGCGCATCTGCTCGGCCGACACCGGATCAACCGAGAAGTCCAGGCTGTTTATTTCCATATGAGCCGGAACGATCCGTGCCGCGGAGCCACGTCCGGCAATCCGATACTCGATGCTAACTGGCAGCCCATCGCGCGAAACCGGCGAGAAGACCTTCACCTTTTCGAGGTCGAGAATACGCGTCATGACATAGGCGTGGTCAGAGATCTCGATGATGAAATCACCCTTCAAAGCCTTGCCCCGCACGTAGATGCTGGACCGGTTGCGAAGAAGGTAGTGAAGCCAGAAATCCTGTTCGAAGCTGATGTCAGGATCGTCAGGCGTCTTGCCCCAAGGAAATGACTTTTCGGGATTGAGCGGCGGGTGGAGGAACGTGCCGAGGTTCGAGGGCAAACGTCCGTGGCTGGCAGCGTGGTCATCGGCAAAAGCAGTTGCCAACCGCGCGGAAACAAGCAGCTCAAAACCTGCACTCTGAAGGCACCCAATCAAAGCAGCGTGCGCCAGAGCAGCCGCATCATACCTGCGGTGGCCCGATTTTCCGGAGCCATACTCGACCGCCTCCGGTGCCAAACGCTGCTCAATGAGCAGGCCCATGTTGCGCGCCGTAAGGCTAGCGGCGACCGCCAGTTCGCGGGACGTGAAAAATGACGGTGAAATGTGGGTAGGCCTTGCCATACGGAACTTCCATCTTCTGATAGTTTATAACTCTCATAAGATGGAAGTTATGTCAATCCGTTTGGTTCTGTGGCTCCCAGACGGGTCTGCCGCACTGCCTGACCGGGCACACGCACAGTTGCCAAAAGCCGCTGCCTCGGTCTGAATGGCGGCTATCGCCGCCTCGATTCTGGAAACTGCCGGTCCGCACCCGGCCCCCTCATTGCGCTGGTGAGCTCTGGGAATCAAAGTCGGCAGTGGGATCTCCGAAGCAGGCAGCGGCGATTCAACACTTGGTGCGCGACGGCCCTCTTCATGATTAAGGCCGCTTGAGCTACTTCATGGCGATGAAACTGACCGAAATCGACATGGGCAAGCACGAGACTCAGAAGGTGCCTTCGCCGGGGCGTTGCATATATTGCGGCAGCACCGATGAGCTCACCGACGAGCATGTGATTCCATTCGCGCTCGCCGCTAACTCGGTTATCTACCTCGACGCCTCGTGTAGGGCCTGCGCTGCCATCATCCAGCCCTATGAGCAGGATGTGTTGCGCAAGCAGCTTGGGGTTTTCCGTGCCCAGGTCGATGCCCCTACGCGCAACAAGAAGGCGCGCATCAAGGATGTCGACATCCATTTCGTCGAGGTCGACGATATGGGAAGGCAGATCCGGGATCTGGGATTCCGCAACTTCCCGGTGGGCGAACTCCCTCTCACGTTGAACCTGTGGCAGCTGCCGGAAGCGCGAATCCTGCGGCCCGATGCGGTAGCGGGCGATGATCACGGCCGTGCCTGGTCGTTCACCGAGATGGCGGTTGCAGACAGGATCAACCGATCGGTCGCCCAGGAAGGCGGCTGCAAGCACGTCGCCATGAAGCTGGGCGACGTGAACCGTAGCAATTTCCTCCGCTTCCTCGCCAAGACGGCGCACGCCTTTGCGGTCATGACCTTGGACCCTGACGGCTTCCGCCCGTTCCTGACCGACCTGATCCTCAAGCGAAGCGATGATCTTACGCAATTCGTCGGAGGCGGATTCCCCGCCGCGCCTCACGAGGTCGATCCGGCACATACCACCCTTCTTAGCTTAGGATCGCCGGATGCAGGCCCGGCAAAGGGGCTGATCGCAATCCGCCTGCAGTTCTGGCATGAACTCAAGGCGCCCGCTTATATCGTTATCGTCGGCGAGCCGATCAGACCGCTCGATGAGATTTTTGGTGAGCCTGCTGATCGCGACGAACTCCGCGAATGATGAGCAGCAGTGACGAACTCCTGCCACATCCACTTCTCTCCACGACGCGCTGCACAGCGATAGCGCCGGATGTACTAATGTCCGCTAAACCACCCCCGCCGACGGCGCTGCTTTGGCGCGGTCCGCACCACCAACCAGGAGCGGACTTTCCGGTCAGGGGCCGGTAGCGGTCAGTCCGGATTGCGGGCGGAATAGATGGTTTCCCGCAATATGCTCACATCGGGCCTCGGGCCTGCATCTTGAGTCCGCGTGCGCTCCTCCACCCCGCATTCTTGCGAATGACCGGCGCAAGGCCGCCGAGAAAGCCCTGACGCGTGGAAACCCGCAGACAAATAAGATGACGGTAAGGAGTCCATCATCCGTGGCACTGCGAGCCGCTACTGCGTCTTGAAGTTGCGGAATATCTTCTCGAACGACCCGCGGAGGCGCACCTCGAGATCGGGTGTCATCGGAGACAAACCAATCTCAAATTCCTTGTTGTGCCGCGAGAAGAGCCGGTCAACTGATCCACTGTTCTGGGTAGATACGAAGAAGCGGCCGCTCGTATAGATGTCGTTGATCAGACCGAGAAAAGACCGACCAAGATTCACGCCCAAGCTGCTGCTCAGATAGTATTTGCACTCAATTGCGAGTAGGACCTTGCTCGATCGCGGATATACGCTCTCAGCGCGACAGGTGTTGGCCTCGTCCTTGTAGACGACCGCGACGTCGCATTCATGATTGACCTTCGATTTGCCCGATACATAGATTCCGATATGCGCCTCGAGACTCGGGCAGCCGGGAAAGTCGATTTGGGCATGGCAATAGTCATGCGCAGTCGAGAAGATCGCGGACGGAGAGGTTCGGAACCAGAAACTGGTGGCCGGCGCGCCGGTCCGGTTAAGGAGGCGGATCGTGGCGCCTTCGCGTCGCGCCGCCTCAAGCACAAGCGCCCAGACATAACACTCATAAAGGTCGTTGCCAGCGGATCCCGACGACAAGTTCGTACTGGCGGCGCTACCGAGCGCGGCCTCGATGTCGTCCCACATATCGGCTCGCATCAAAGGACCTCTACTCGGGCGCGGACGGCTCGTGGCTTGAGGCCCTTCTCTTCGGAGAGCTCGGCAATAATGTTCGCGAGCTCTTGAGTACGCGCCGCCGCCTCTTTTGCGATGACAGTGTCGATCCGCCGTGCGTCCTCGACTTCACCGGGCGCCGCGAGAAAAACAGTGACGGGGGCTGCCGCCTGGACGCCGCCTTCACCGGCAAACTGCTGAACGGTCTCGAGGAGCTTGCTCGCCATCATTTGCGGCGCGACGAAGGCTAAGCCAAGCGTCTCGACAAGCAGATCGAGTTGTTCGAGTTGACTGTAATCCTTCTTGCCGACGAACTCGCCAGTCGCAGCGGTCCGGGACCGCGGCACCTCGGCGACTATGTCCAGCCCCGGACTGATACTGACCTTGAGCTTGCGGTCTACCGGCCGACCCGCCTCAATCTCAGCGTGCCATTGCACGATGAGATCATCAATCGCACGACGATCCCCTGGCGCAGCGTCTTCGGCCAGCTTCTTCAGAATTGTCGCAATCAGGCTGCGCGCTTCATCTTCACTGATCGCCACTGTGCTCTGCCCCCACGTTATGCATAACCATCAAATGCCACCCGCTGGAGGGCAAGGGGATTTCATGGCGGCGCCCTGTCCCAATGAGCTCCATGTGAACTCGTGAACTACCGGCTCAGGACAGTTTCCATTGTGGCGATTAACTTCTTCGCCAACTCCTTCCGGCCTTCGGCGTGATTGTCGTAGACGATGTTCCGAATGTGCCTGAGGTCGAAAGGGATATCGTCAAGTCTCTGCGTTATGAGGATGACTTCCTTGCCGAGTGCATGGGCAATGCCGGCCTCGTAGAAGACATTGGGGTTCCGGCCTGAAAGGTCGCAAACGACCACCCGTGAGCTATCAATCAAGTTGACGATATCCTGCATGACTGATCGATTCTCAAATATCTCGTCGGCCCGCTGGCAGTTCATCCGGAACGTTTTCGCGGCCTCCCGTATGGTGTCATAAACATCGGAAAAATCCTTGGCGAACGGCATCATCGCCGAGACCAAGCAGTGATCGACGTTAGCGAAGTCAGCCAGTGCAAAAACGTTTGGACGCGAGCGCCGTGAGGCATACATCCGCAGGACCACGTGGAGCAAATCTTCGTCCTTCACGGCCCAGTGAGTGTGGTGGAACTCAAAGTCGTCGTCGATGCCCAGCGCAGACCGGAGTTCGTAAAGAGCGAAGTTTGGCAAGGGACCGATGTGACGGTCTAGAGTGAAGTCAAAAGTCACGCCTTTTGGCGTCATCTGGTGGCGTGTGATGTGACCGACGTAGGCTTCTTCGTAACGGATGCCTTCCTGCATGAAAAGGCAAGGCAGCTTTGCGAGATCGTCAAGCGCCAAATTGCCCTCCGGCTGGAACTGCTGTTTGAGACCGTCCGAAGTGTAGGCAAGAGCGCGTCCTGCAATCATGTTGGCGCGACCGGTTTTCCAGTCCGTATTGCGGACGATCAGATTAAACATGCTTCCCCTCTACACGGCGCGCTCATTACTCAATATTTGCAGTCAGAATAGGGTCGCGCAACCTCTGCGGGGCCGCATATAACGCCGCTTGTTTGCGAAACGAGACTCAAATTGGCTGTTGCAAGTCGCTGAATTCCCCGGATGCAAGGGGGAGAGGTAACATGGACAAGGGCATCTGGCGCGAAAAGTATGACAAGAACGGCTTCGCCGCGTTCCCATGCCCGAAGTGCGGTACCGGCAAACTTAGGCGCGTGAAAGGATGATGGGCCCCCTTCGCGCAGATCTGCGAAACAGTCCTCTTCTTTCACCTGTTCAAGCCGAGCGTATTTATCAGGATCGATGTAAAGCGTAACGGCCTTGCGCCCGTGCGCGGCCGTGAGCTCGAATTGTGGCTTGCGGGTCATCCCCCCGTTCCGCGGCCGGCATGGTCGGTTCATCCTTCCGGCCAGCGTTTGTTGACCGCTTCGCGCACCGGTGTCTGAATTTCTGGCGGCGCTTGCCGGATGTAGGTCAGTGCGGCTTGGAGTGTCGTCGCGTTCCGCGTTTCGAGATACTGCATCGCATTCTCGACCGAAAACGGCGCGTTGGCCTTTTCAGGCTCATAGAAATTACTGGCGAGCGCGGTCCAGATCGCCGCGTCATAGCCGTTCGCCTTCGCCCAAGCCGTGATCGCTGCGACAGTCTGTGGGTGGCGATCGATGGCTCTGCCGCTTTGCTGGCCCGACGAAATGTCGACAAAACCTACCCGCCCCTGATTTCGCAGATCTCTTGGAAGCGGCTCTCCCTCCGAACCCTCGCGCACCCAAAGATTCTCAAGTGCCCCATTCAGATCGGCGAAATTGCTTCGGGTCGCATGGGTGGCGCAGGAAGCGCCGAAGGCTTCGTCGATCACCAGCGTGAGACGCCCGTTTCCCGAGACGCGACAGAACTCAATGGGCAGATGCGGGCCGCGCGGCCTGAAGTCGTCGGCGATCGCCAGTTCTCGACGGTCCCAGACGAGCGAGCCCCACGCTAGAATGCCTATCCTCATTCGTCGTCTGACGCCTCTTCGCCGCCATCGTCCGCCAATCCTGATCTAGCGAAAATGGCATTGTGTTCTCTGATGTCGGCAAAGAAACCGGGCACGATTCCTATCCCCGAGCGTTCAATAGCATCATCGATGGCAACAACCTGGGCTGAGCAATCCGGGAGAAAATAGTTTCCAATTCGACCCCGATTATCTTTGAATACGTAGTGTTTTCTGAGTTCGGCCCGCAATTCCGCGCCAAGTCTAGCCAACTCCGATTTCGCTCTTGATGAGAAAATCGTCGAAGAAACCGGGAAACTATCGAGAAGCCATTTCTTCAAATTGAAACCATCTGACGCAACCGACCACCACCAGTAGCCGAGCGAGCTGCACAGTAAGGCAAATACTATATCCGCTTCGTCGTTTGTTCTAAATCGATAGCCCGCAGTCCGTGCGGGAAGCGATGGCCTTCCATTTATGTCAGTAGTTTCCGGAATATCTCGCCACGCAGGAAACCAATTATAAGCGGTTCCGCCCACATATACCGCCGGCTGGGGAAAGTTAGGCGCCGCTGCCGAAAGGGTGGAGAACGAAATCGAGTCTCTAAGTTCGATCCCGAGCGGTAGCTTTCGCGAGTTCAGATGTTCGAGCGTCTCTGCTTGGACCTTGCTTCCTAGCTTCGGCACGCGTGATAGCATCTCAACATCGAATTCGGCGTATCCAAGCGTTGAGAACAATGCGTCACGCGATTCTGCGTTCCAGCGCTGTAGCGCTGTCGTAGCGTTTCGATGCGGTGATGATGACGTTGCTCGGGAAAAAAGTGTGATTGAGCATCGAGTTCTCACTTCATTTCCGAATAGGGCGCTGGGTATTCGATCAAAATGCGACCAGGCGGCGAGTGTTCCTTCGCCACTAAGAATTTTGCGAAGTTCCAAGAATGGTCGCTTAGTCGAGAATGCGACCGAAAGAGGCAGTATCATTCCGAACTGCCCAGAAGTCGAACAAAGTAGCTTCAAACTTCTTTCGACGACCAGTGTGTAAAGGTCTTCGTCGCGGCTCCAGCGCTCCAAAGCGCTTCGAAAAGTTCGTCGCAGAAGCGGACGATGAAGATCACGAGGTATCTCCGCATAGGGAGGATTTCCAATGATTACATCGAAACCGCCTTGCTCCATGATCTTGTAGAATTCAAGAAACCAGTGAAACGGCGTGTGAACCTTCAACCATTTTTTGTATCCAGGATCGTCCGTGCGCTTCACCCCTGACTCTGACGCCAGGTTTCGATTTAGATCGTTCTCCAAGTCAGCCAGACGACTTCTGAGAGCAATCTTATCTTCTAGAGGGACAGTACCATCGCCTTGAACCTGTCTGGCTCGAAAGGCATCAAATATCTGCTGAAGGTCGGCGGCACTCTTGGTGATGTTGTCGAGCGAATCGTCGAGGTCGAGTTTACTAGTCAACGACTTCTTGAGTTCTCCAAGCGTCGCGTAACCGACCAAGGTGTTACCGGCGCGGATGTTGAAATCGATATCGGGTAGCGGCTCAATGCCGAGGTTCTCGTGTTTCTGATCAGGATCAACCTGCGCTGCAAGCTTCAGGAACAGCCGGAGCTTACAGATTTCGACCGCCTCTTCCATGATATCAACGCCGAAGAGGTTGTTCAGGATGATGCTTTTCAGCGTGAAATAGCGGGCGTTCGGGTGGGCTTTGACCTTTTCCAGCGTGGCTTTGAAGTCCTCGAATTTCCTCGGTGCGTGGCCCTCAGGCGACCGTTCAAGATCGGCGACAAAGGCTTCCATCCGGTCAAGGCACGTCTCGTAGAGCGGTTCAAGAATGTTGAGGGCGGCGAACAGGAACGCGCCCGAACCGCAGGTCGGATCGAGAACGGTGACGCCCTCGATCGCCTTCCAGAAGGCGCGCAGCAGGTCCGGGCCTTCGCAGCGCTCGATCACGTCCTGGGCGAACTGCCGGATGTCGAGATTGAGCGTGATGAGATCATTAATCTCGCGCACTTCGCCCGCCGACAGTTTTGCTCGGACCTCCGCATAGCGGGTGCGGCGCGCCACAACCTCGCGCCAGATTTCCGTCGGCAAGCCGAATTCGACCGGCGCCGTGCGGTTCCACAGCGCGCGCGCAGAGACGTCTTCGATGCCCGCCGTGATCTCAGTCGGAAGCGGGTTTTCGGTACCATGCCTGACGGTGGCGTAGATGTAGCGATCGGCATCGTCGCGCAGGTGGTCCCAGATCGTAGGCCCGCCCGGATTCTCGAAAGCCACCTTGCACTTGGTCTTCGCGGTGTCGAACAGGAAGGGGATCACCGTGCTTTTGGAAATATACTCGGTTATGTCCTCCTTCGTGTAGTACGCCCCCATCTGCTTCTGGTTGATGTACTTCTCGAAGATGTAGCCGAGAACGTCGGGATTGATTTCGTTGTCGTTGCGCAGCGGCCGTTCGTCGAGATGCCATTGATAGCGGTCGAAATAGGCGAAGATGCGCGTGAAGGCTTCGTCCGGAATCTTGATGTCCGGGCAGCGCTCCTCGATCGGGTGCTTTTCGAACAGGCCGCCGTTCAGATAGGGGACGCGGCCGAGGAGCTTGTCGAGTTCCGGGTTCCGCGCCTTGCCGCCAAGCCCTTCATGGAACAGGCGCAGCAGGAAATAGCGGTAGAAGGAATAGAACTTGTCCTGGCCTTTTTCCCGCTGGCAGCGCGCAAGCCGGTCGCGCAAATAGTCCCGCTCGCCGTTCAGAAACCCCTTCCGCTGCATGAAGTAAATGAACATCAAGCGGTTGAGCATCAGCGATGCGTACCATTCCTTTTCCGCCACCTCGGTGATGCCGCTGATGAAACCGAGGAACGCGATATGTTCCTTTGTGAACTGATCGTAGAAACGCTTGGTGACGCGCTCGACATCGAAGGCGGCGCGAGCGCGCGCCGTGACATCGACCAGCGTAAGGGCGTTCTCCTCGGCGAGCGAGAATGCGATAGCCTCGAGCTTTTGCAGGAAGCCGCGATTGCCCGATGACGCGTACCAGAAGTGTTCGGGAACCGAAGCAGGCTTGCCGGCCTCGCGTCGCGCCCAGCACCAGACCTGCTCGGCGCGCTTCCCGTCCGTGAAGATGATCAGGTGCTCAAGCGTCGTCTTGGCGACCTGAGTCTCGATCTTCCTTCGCATGGCGCGATCGGGGATTTGCTGCCCGGCAGGCGCCTGGCAAACCCAGGCAACCATCCCGCGCTTCTCGGCTACTGCTCGCAGCGCAAATGTCGTGGCCGCGATGGGAACTGAGAGGTCAGAGCTATGCCGATCCCAGCCCAATTCCTCCGTGAAAAGCTTCGCAAATTCGAACTGTCCGAGCAGTGTTTTGGCATTCCCGGCGTTGAAGTCCATCCCCGTCCCCTTCATCACGCCGTCAAACGCGCGAGCCCCAACGAGCAGATGATCTGCGGTTCGCCGGATTGTTGTTCTTCATCCTGGATCAGGCAGAGCCGATCCTCCTCTCGCAGCGCCAAGACCAGCTCGGCCAGCTTTTCGTCGCTGATCCCGGCCTTCATCTGGCGGTTCAGAGTGTCTGTCGCCGATTGTCGGAGCGGAAAACGGTAGATCTCTTCGATGGCTTTCCCGAGCTCGGGCAGATCGAACAATGTCCCCTTCACCTTGTCGGCATGGCGCTTCAGACGCTCGTAGGTTCGGAAGCGCGCGCCGGAAGGGCGTCCGAGTTGCCCACCGACCTGTTTCTCTTCGGCGGCGATGTGCTCGACGCCTTTTGCGACCATTGCGTGGTGCTCTTCCTGCCGCGGCAGCGCGGGCGTATTCGGCTCGCACGCCGCGACTTTCAGAATTTCGAACTGAGATTGGGTGACGCTTGTGCCGTCCTTGTCGACCCAGGCCAGCGCGTCGTTGCCCTGTGCGGTGCGCAAATACACGAGCGCACCTTCGGGGCGCCCGTCCTGTGGCGTGTATGCCTTCGTTGAATACACGACCGATGGAAGCTCCGGGATCGCTTTCTGCAACGCGGGGTTCGCGTCGATCGCGTTCTTCCAGATCTGATAGGCGTAGGATGCAAGATCGACCTCGGTATCGGCCTCGCCGTCGAGAATCCCCGCGTTCTCATTGTAGAGATCGACGAGTTCCTGACGTTCGCCTTCATCCTCGAAGAAAGCTTCGTCGGTCCCGACCACTTCCGCATTTTCCTTCAGTCGCTGTCGAACGCGGGAGCGCAACTGGATCAAGCGCTCCACACCATCGGCCGGCAGGAACGAGTAGCAGAGGATTTTCTCGGCCTTCTGTCCGATACGATCCACACGGCCCGCACGCTGGATAAGCCGAATGATCGCCCAGGGCAGATCGTAGTTCACCAAGATCGCGCCGTCCTGAAGGTTCTGGCCTTCGCTGAGCACGTCGGTAGCGATGAGGACGCGCAGTTCCTCTTCGGGTTTGATCTTGTCGCGCTTGTTGTTGCTGCCCGGGCTGAACCGCCAGGCAACGCTAGTCGGGTCTGACGTTTCCCCGGAGACAGCCGCCATTGCCTTGAGACCCGCCCCCTTCAAGCGCCGCTCAAGGTAGCGAACCGTGTCGGCAAACTGGGAGAAGACCAGGACCTTCTCTTTTGGATGCTTCTTGGTCAGCAATTCGACCAGCGCGGCGAGCTTGGTATCTTTCGCATGGTCCCAGTCGCCGCATTCGTCGAGAATCTTTAGAAGTCGAGCACTATCGGTCGCCAGATCCTTCTTCAACTGCGCGACGAATAGATCCGGCCGGAGCCACTTGAACCGCCGCTTGAACTGGCCGGCGTAGAGGCGATAGGTCTCCGCGGCACGCTCGCGGAAGGCTGCCTCGTCGCGCAGATCAAGCGTCTCGGCATCCTGCGTATTCTCGTCCTCGCCTTCCGAAAACAGTTCGGCGTCGGCGCTCTGATCGTCGACATCCTCGTCGTAGCTCGCGGTGTCCAAAAGCCCGGCATCCTGCGTGCCGAGCGGCAGAGGAAGATCGCAATCAATAGCGTGCAGGAAGATGTAGTTTCGGAGGACGTGGCGCTCTAGCGATTGCTGAAACGCCTCACCGCTGCTTTCAAGCCGTTTGAAGAGGTTGGTACGGCAGAATCCCATGAGGCGCTTACCAGCCCGGGAAAGGTCATCGAGCTGCTTCGCCTCATTTGGCGTCGGCGGCTTGTGAGGCTTTGGTGCGACGTAATTTCCTAGGCCGTAACGCGGCAAATGCATAAGGTTGATCGCATCCACGACCGGCGAGGCGTAAAGCCTCGCATATTGATCGCCCACGTCCTTGTCGTTGATCCGGAACCGAAGCGTGCGCGGCACGCGTTCGGGGAAATAGGAGCGCGAGCCGTCTTCGAACGTCAGGAACTTGCGTCCGTTGGCCGGGTCGGTCTGGGCGTAGTTATCCTGTATGAACGTGCGCGTGCGCCGAACCATGTAGAGGCGCATCAGTTCGCGCCAGTCATCCGTGTAAGTGCTTTTCTCAAAGGCCGCGAGGGACCGGACCGGACTTTGGTGGCGCCTGATGAACTCGGTTTCACCTATATCTTGAAGTAATCGCTCGGGGCGGATGCCAATATCGCGGTCCTCAGGAACGAAAAGCCGCAACTGGTTGGAAAGGTCGCCATACGTCTTATTGTAGGGCGTCGCCGAGAGCAGGATGCAGCGGCTTTCATTCTCCGTGAGATATTCCTGGATCGCGCGATATCTGCGGCCCTCGCGGTTCCTGAGGTTGTGGCTTTCGTCGATCAGCACGACACGATAGCGCCGAAGCTCCGGCAGCTCGCGCGTAACCCGGGTGACCGAGAGGACCTTCGCAATCAGCCGATACTCGGAAACGTAGTCCTCCCACATTTTGACGAGGTTCTTTGGGCAGATAATCAGCGTTTCTGTAAAGTGATCGTCCTGGAAGATTTTGGCCAGCGCCGTCGCCATCAGCGTCTTGCCGAGGCCAACGACATCGCCGATCAGAACGCCACCTCGCTTGTTCAAGTGATGAGCCGCGATTTTGACCGCAGCTTCCTGATAGGCGAAGAGCCGCTTGCCGAACTCAGAGGGAATTCGAAACTCGTTCAGGCCAGCACGTGCTTCCTGGGCAAGATGATAGGCCATCTTCACGTAGATCATATAGGGGTCGAGTGTCTCTTCCCGCGCCCAACTCTCCTCAATGACCTGGATCAGTTCTTCGGTGATATCGATGCACCAGCGATCCGACCAACGGTCGTCGAACCATTTCGCGAGCTTTGTCGTGGCATCGTGATCGAGCACGTCGACGTTCAGTTCGCCCTGTTTGGAAAGGCCCGAGAGGGTGAGATTACTGCTGCCCAAAAAGCCCGTCACCGGGTTGTTCGGATCAGGCCGGAACAACAGGTAGAGCTTCGCGTGCAGCGGGTGTTTCAGAAAGAGCCGAACCGTGACCTGCTTCGACTTGAGTTGCGCTGCAAGGCGCCGCAATCCTGCCTCGTCGGCGTTGTTTGGCATTCCGAGCGTCAGCTGAACCCGGAATTCTTCAGCAAGCTTCCTCTTCAGTCGAAGCGCGGTCTGGTTATCGAGCGCATGTTCTTCCTTCGTAGCGCCGAGTCCAATCCGCAATTCCTCTTGCGGGAGACGTTGCATCCCGACCAGCAGCCGACACTGATCGCCTTCGCCCCCAGGCCAAGCAGAAATCAGATCGTCAATCGACTTCCACCCGCGCAGATTGAAGTAGCCCACGCAAAAATCACCTCGCGCCGAGACTTCAAGCGTCTGACGCAAAGCCGGAAGCAACCCGGTTTCAATGTTGTCAAATATTCGCGGCAATCGCTCCCCCTAGATGTGCGCCTGCCGCTGCTGCGGTCATGCGATCTTCTCGCCCCAAGCCGTAATGCCACAAATACCCTGGAATTTGAATTCCAATAAAGGCTAGGAGTTTAAGGGAGGTACCTCAAGCATGGAGACTGATGCCGGACTGGACGGTTTTCTGTCGGAAAGCCACGCCTACGAGGCCGAAATGTCGAGCGCCAATCGTGACGCGTTCGACCTAGCTCGACGGATAAATCGAGAGTGCCATTCGCTGCTTTTCAACAAGGCGGAAGTTCACAACAGGGACGGCCAGGCAATGCTGGTGGCAGCCCTCTTCCTACGCGCCCTTCAGCACTACCAAGCGAGCATTTTGCTGCTTAGCAAAGGCCTAGTTGCGTCCGGCAGGGTAGCGATCCGGGCTGAGCTTGAGGCCGTGTTCGTGATCCGCGCTGTTGCCGATAGCGAACAGTACTATCGCGCCTTCGTGAACGATCACTTGCATGAGCGCTTGGAGCTTATCAAGAAGGCGCGGCAACACCCCGAATATCCGATTATGCAACGACTCTTAGATGCGGTCAGCGACGAAGATTTCGCTCGGTTGAGGGAGCAGGTCAAACGCGCTGGTGCCGTCAAAAAGCTCACGACCAAGGTGTTGAGCGAACAGGCTGGCCTCCATCCCTTGTACGTATCAGTGTACCGGCTGCTCAGCGCTGCGGTGCACTCAGGTGCTCGCGAACTCGACGCCTACTTGATCCTTGACGCCGATGGCGAGGTCCGGGAGATTGACTATGCAACTGGACTGCACGAGGTATCTGACCTCTTACTCACCGCGGGCGATTTCATCTTACTTGGTTCGGATGCGGTCTGCCGCCAGTTCGAGATCACCAGTTTTGCCGAGCTGCGTCGCGAACTCTCGGCGGCCATTGTGGCCGGAATGGAAAATTCGCCTGAAGATTAGACCCCGACCGACGGAACAGACTGCCATCCTTCAAATGAGGCCCTGACTCAAATCCCAACTGGAGGAAATTGCCGTGGCAGGTCCGTGGCAGGTTCACAACGCCGGCAGTACCCAAGGCCAAGGCGAATGTTCATGGATCGTTCGCCGAGTTGCCCGGTTTCGCAACTTCGGGCTGATTAGGCCTATTGCCAGCGCGCCCCGGAGACGATCAGGATCATCGACTTCGCTTGCGACAGCGGCGATGAGAAGGTTTTCATGATCTTCGGCGGGCGTACGTACATCAACCTCGATGCCGTCGACATCTATTTTGAGCGGCGGGGAGATGCCCAGGATAAGGTCGACAGAATCAAACAAGCGTTTCTGGATCGGCTGCTTGCGCCGCGACGGAACTGATCTGAGGTATGATGACGGTTTCCACCAGGCCGATCATGTCTGTTTCGTCCGGAGTCTTCCTCTTGGAGCCGCCTGCTTTCCATGTCTCAGGGATGATCCCGTCTTTCCCCAGCTCGGCACACACTTTCCTTGCGTCTGTTCTGCGGAGCATGAATGTCTCGAGCATCGGCGGCCAAACCTGCGAAAACGGGAAAGCGCGGGCGTTTTCCTTTAGTTCGTCCTGAAGCCAGACCTTTGCCTGTTCCCGGTATTCAGCGACCTGATGATCGATCGGCGGGACTGTGTGCAGGGCGCTCACGGCGAACATGCTGGTTTGGCCGCTCTTCTCTTCCTGCAACGCCTGTTTGGCTTCGAGCCTCCGCATGCCGTGTTCCTTCATCGCGGAGTATTCAACTTCCCGATAAGCCTCCAGTCCCTTTACGTTCCTTGAGCCGTATACGATGCAAAAATGGGTGCGGTCCGCCAATTTCTCGATCGGGGTCGACAGGACGTAGGTGAAGTTCCCGGCCTTCTTGAATTCCTCGGCGAAAATCGCTTGCACCGCTTCGTCCCTGGCAAGCGGAGATGCCTCTATCCGAGCCTTCCAGTCTTTGCCCAGAATGCCGTCGAAACTGGCGGCGATCTTTGGATTGTCCCAAGCCGTGAACCTGTTGATGAAATCGAACATGTAGTTCAGCAGGACCTCGCCCGGCCTGTGCTTCATGATCCGTGAAATCTTGTCGAACTCGTAGCCGGTCCACCCCGTCGGGTCGATGAAGGTCAGGGCGAATGACATCCCGACCACCTTCATGATCTCGTCAACGGCATCTTCGAAACGACCGTGGAAGGTGTGCACATAGAAATCATTGGCGGGATCGTGATGTTTCATCACAATTTCTTCGAGCTTCGAGTAGGACGAAGCTTTTTCCTCGACGAAGAAGCAGCGGATGACCTTGCGCTTGCCTTGGGCCAGCATCTGCTTCTGTACGTCCTTCAGCACGTTGATCGCGATCATGAAGGAGGTGTCGGAGTAGTCAGCCGTTTGTGATTCCCATGGGCCGGAAAAACCGTCCACGTACGTCAACGTGCGATGCCCGCCATGAAGAAGTTTGAAGGCCAAGGTCTGAAGATATTTCCTCAGGATAATATGCTTGGCTTGGGTCTGCTCTCGATCCCTGTAGACGCTCATATGATCCTGGC
Organism: Mesorhizobium sp. M0296; assembly: GCF_040321675.1. Classification (NCBI taxonomy): domain Bacteria; kingdom Pseudomonadati; phylum Pseudomonadota; class Alphaproteobacteria; order Hyphomicrobiales; family Phyllobacteriaceae; genus Mesorhizobium; species Mesorhizobium sp. M0296. The sequence continues at coordinate 75,017 of NZ_JAMYRZ010000019.1, read as the reverse complement.
TGGAGGTTATTCTGCCGCGACAGAAACTATTCCTTGGCTTGGTTCTTCAGATGGTAGCTGATTCCATTCGAAACCGTCGAGGATTCTCCCTCCGGTCTTCGGGCGTATTCCGCCCCATTGCTTGAAGAAAAATGAAACCCCAGCGTCGATACACTGGTCACGGACTTCACGAACCCAATCCGGATGCATGGGTCTCGCTTTCGGGCCGCTCTCTCCACCCACTATCACCCAGTCGATGCCGTTCAAATCCATGCTGCCCATCGGCCCGATGAGCGGCTCAACGGACAGGAACTTGATTGAGGCATTCATCCCCTGCATGTGTCTCGTGCGGGTTTTCCTTGATCCGTCTTCCACTGACGTTCCGAGCCAGACGTGAGCTGGTGCGGCCTCGTCTCGATATCGCTTGTTCACGTAGTCGCGCATGCGAGAGCTGCGCTTCGTCAAGATTTGGAACGTGTGCCAATCTGCTCTCTCCATGGTGTCGAAGACCTTGTCGACAAACGAGAACGGCACCTCCTTGTGGAAGAGGTCGCTCATGGAGTTCACGAAGATCATTTTCGGCTGCCGCCAGGTGAGCGGGTACTCGAGCCGCTCTGGCCGCAGCATCAGGTCGAAGCCGTGCTCGAACGGATGTCCGGGAACCCCCCGAAACCGCTCCGAGAACCGTTCAGCATAGCAGTTGTCGCAACCGGCGCTGATCTTCGTGCAACCCGTCACTGGATTCCAGGTCGCGTCCGTCCATTCGATCGAGGTCGTGCCGGCCATGATGCGCTTTCGGAACATAAGGAGAACGCATAATGCATTCCGTATGGTTAGGGAAGCGTTAAGCCCGCCGGTCTGGGCGGCCCAAGTTTGACGCCGCCTCCAACACCCCCACACGGGGAGGTTCTTTCTGGCCCGAAAAGGCCCGCAGAGTTCGGGTTCGCCGACCTTCTCTCGATGACCGGGGCTGAAACCGGATAACACCGCCGCGTGGGGGTTGCATCAGAAATTCCACAGCCGATGAACCAGGCGGCGTCCTCTTTCATAGAAACTCGTCAACCGACCGGTCTTCGCGAATGCCCTTGAACGATGGATGGCGGAGCTGGTGATCCTCGGTCCAGCCGCGATACTCGACGTCGACCACGATCTCCGGCCGCGTCCATACCGCACTCTTCATCTTCAAACCGGGAATTGGTGGCTTATCCATTTGAATGGCATCGAGCCGGCGCTTTACTTCCGGCCCGGTGCGCGCATTGAAGCCGGTGCCAACGCCGCCGGCGAAGACCAGATTTCCGTCCTCGACATTCGCCAGAAGTACGCTTCCCAGACCGCCGTAACTATTGCCAGCCTCGTAGCCGATGACGATGAACTCATCACTCAGCACGCATTTTGTCTTCACCCATTCTTGGCTGCGGCCGGATCGATATGAACTGATGCGCAGCTTGGAAACGATGCCCTCGAAGCCGAACTGGCAGACTTTTGCGAGTATGTCGCTGCCTCCACTGATCTCGTCGCTCAAGACAATGCCGTTGGGCGGCGTCTCACCCAGCAAATCAGCTAGCGCTTCTCGCCGATCGACGAGCGGCCGATCGCGAAGATCCTCGCCGTTGACCTTGAGCAGATCGAAGACGGCAAGCATGATGTCCTGACGTCTCCCGCCGCGGCCAAGAGCCCGCTGAAGACTGGAAAAGTGCGACAAGCCCTTGTCGTCGGCGACGAACGCCTCGCCGTCTATTATCGCGTCCGTGGCGTCGAGCTCGGCCACCGCCGAGACGATGGTCGGAAACCTGACGGTCCAGTCGTGGAGGTTGCGGGTAAGGATTTTGACCTTGCCTCTGTTGAGATAGACGCCGATCCGATAGCCGTCCCATTTGATTTCGTGCAGCCAGTTAGGGCCTTGCGGGACGCGATCAACCAGGGTCGGCAATAGCGGCGGGAACACTCCAGCCGGCACGCTCGGCCGGTCACGGGCGCTGGTAGCTCGACGCGCCCATTTCATGATGCCTTCCGATCCCACGATCTGGAAAGCGCGAATGTCACGCGGCCATCATCCCATACCTTCGCCACATCGACTATGGTCAGACGATCGCCCGGCCCGATCTTGGGAGGCAGCATCAGTGTATGGAGCAAATAACACCGGCAAACATCGAGCCGGTGCGGTTGAGCAAGCGAATTGCCGCCAATGTCTCTCGATCATCCATGGTGTGGCCCCAGCTGTTGGCGATCGACTGGACTTCCCAGCTGTTGCCGTGCTTCGCCCTGGCAACGGCAAGCTCGCGCCGGATCTCGCACCGGACGGCCTCATCGAGGCTAATGACCGCGGTCTCGCTCATGTCGAGAGAATATACAGCCGTCAAATTTGTTCCAGCACCTTGACCGCAATAGGCCGAAGTCTCCTCTCGCAGAACGGCGGAGAGGATGTCGCCGGCTTCAGTGACGAGTTCTCGTATTCTCTGACCAGTGCGTTGCCGGCGAATCTAGGTCGAGATAGCGCCCGATCGATCGCAGGTAGGCAACGATTTCCAGCTTGAGGAAATCGCGATCGCCGTAAGTCTCCTCGATCTTCTTAATCTTCGGCCACACGACTTCTCGTTCTGCCGGCGTTAGGTCGACGTCCCCGAGTACATATCCGTGATGGCCGATGGCGCAGATGTCGCAGCCTGCCTTGATGATCGCATCTACAAATGCCGGAACCTCGCTCGCCTTCATGAGCCGGTTGTTACTTGCCGCCATGAATGTCACTCCCGTTTGCAACATGAACGGCAGCAAAGAATGATGGCGCGGCTGGCGCCGCGCCGTCATAGCCGTTGCCGCTTCGTCAATCTCTGTCGTCTTCAGGTGGTGAAGAAAGCTCAAAATGGCTTCAAGCGTGGGACCGTCGAAATTCCCCAGCTTTTCAACGATCGCCATACGAGTCTCCGCTTCGGCCTGGTCCTCACCCCAAAGATGCGGCGCGACCGGATACAGGATCTCCACCGGTGAAATGCTCAGCACTTCGAAGATGTGAAGGAGCCGGCCGACAGTCAGCCGCGAAACCGCGTTTTCGTAGCGATTATAAACCTGGTCGCTGAGCCCGAGCATCGGCGCGAGCTTGCGGGATTTTCCGTCGGTCGCGAGCCTTACGAAGGCTGGTGCTGAACTTTTTTCGATTTCGGCGCTTAACTCCAGTTCGCCGAAGCTGGTTTTCCGATGGATCGGCTTTTCAATTTGCGGATCGTTGATCTGCTGTAAACCGAGGTGCGAAATCCATTCCTCGAAAGAAGGCCCTGCCATTACTCCTGCCACGTGCTGTTGATCTTCGGTGTTCGTTCGAATCAATGTAACCGAATTGGTTGACTGGATGCACCTTGGAATCTGGTCGGTTTGCCAGAATTTGGGCGCGTCGCTTCGCGAAACCGCTCTATGCCTTCGGCACGGAGCCTTGCCTATGGCCAGTCTCCGCCCATCCGGGTGACGATCGGACGCGCGGCTGCTACGCAGCCAGAACGCCGTTGAGAGTGCGCCAAATTGGCATATCGGCCGTTTACAGAACGGGGCGAAATCAGCATAGTGCGCGCGTCTCGGGCAATACGAGTTGGTGATGGTAAGTCGCTAGCCCTTCTTGCCACTCACCGCGGGAGCCGTCCTGGCGCGAGCCAGCGACGGCTCCTTTCAATCGCGGCCGACTTTGTTTGCCTCAGAGAGGGAAAGAGGGCCCTGCCCTCTCTCCCTCGCAAGGAAAAAAACGGTCTCCCCGTCCTTCCTCCGCTTAGGCCTTCGGCCGCGCTCCGTGCAGGATCGACGCGGATCCGCATAGCGGATCATGCGCCGCCCCTTCGGCTTTGCCTCGGGCGGGCGAACCCCCTCCGTTTTTTCCCTTGCCTCCCTCTCTCCCGCTGCTCCGCGCGAGCTCGGGAGCAGGAGCGGGGCTCCTGCCCCTTCGGGCACGAGACCGCTTCGCGGAGAAAGAAAGGGCTAGACCATGAAACAGACTGCTTACCTGTTGGACCCCGAAACCACGATCTTTCGAGCCGTCGAGCTTCCGGCCGGAATCAGCTTCAAACCGATCTATGAACTGGTCGGATGCCGCTCGATCGAGGTCGTGCGCTTCGATGAACGGCATTCCCTGTTCGTTGACGAGGAAGGCTTGCGCGACGGCTTAACCGCCTTCACCATCTTTGAAGGATACCCGCAGCCGCTGGCCGGCAAACTCGTTCTCGTCGGCGGTGACGGAAGCGAGCCCTACCACTCTCCCCTGATAAGCCTTGAAGACGCTTCGGCGCATTTCAAGTGCTGCCGTCCGGTCCTGGACCCGGTGTTTGCGACCCACGACGAGATGACGGCGGGAGGGCTGATCATCTCCGGCGCATTGATGGGCTTGCAGGTCAGGATTGACCGCCGTGCCCCGACCTTTGTCGAAGGAGAGGCATGATGAAAATCGCCATCGTGGAAAACCGAAGCCTCGCCATCGTGACAGGAACCTTCGTCGCAAACATTGCGGCGAAGGATATCGAACACCAGTTCGATGCACTGACCCACTTTCCAGACCGGCGCGCAAACGCCGAGCTTGACGAACTGGCCCACCGACTGAACGAGTTTGCCGGCTACGTCGTGGAGCTGTGGGAGAAGGCGAGCGCACCGAACCCGGAACCAGAGATCGAGGCTTTCACCCGCCGCCACGTCGATTTGACGCGGCGCTATTGGGTTGCGGAGGGCCGCTGCATGAACTGGTTTATCACTGGACCGGCGCGCTTTCCCGTTGCCCGCAACGAAAAGCGGATGAAGATTTCCGATGCCCGCCGCGCCGATCTTGCCGCACATTCAGCAGCGGCCCGGAAAGTGGTGAAGCGGAAAGCCTTCCCCCACGGCGCGGATGACGAGCCGATCCGCTCGGGCGATCCATCAGCGTTGCAGCGGATCATGGCAAAGATCGAAGGCCTGGCCCTGTCGATCGACAAGATGAAGGCCGCGAACTCCATTATCCGGCGCATGGAAAAAGACGGCGCCGACGACGCGGCCATGATTGCGGCGATCGTCGCCCGGACCGGCCTTTCGGCAGAAGTGGCGGCACGCGGCGTCGTGCTGGCCGGCTGGCAATGGAAACGCGGATTCGACACGGCGGGCAACCGCGCAGAAATCCGCCGCCTGCAAGGGCGGTTGAAATTCCTGACGCGGATGCACGAGCGCGGAACGCAAAGCCAAGAGGTCGAGACACAGGCCGGAGCCGTCGAGATCAAGGAAAATGCCGATATAGCGCGCATTCAGATGATCTTTCCCGGCAAGCCCGACGAGGCGACGCGGCGGGCGCTGAAGGCCAACGGCTTCCGCTGGTCGCCGTCGCAAGGCGCGTGGCAGCGGCACTTGAACGAGGCGGGGAGATGGGCCGCCGAACGGGTGATGAAGGCGATCAGCGCCGAAGGTGCCGCATGAGTGCGGCCCCTTTCGGGCGTCCCGCCCGCCGCCATGTCACCGTATACGACACGCCGTCTCAGCTTGGCGGGAGCTTTACCGTCTCGATTGTCGAGACGCTGTCCGAAAACGCGGTGAAGGTGCGTGTCTGGTACGGACGCGCCACCGCGCAAGGCTGGGAGGCATGGAAGGATTGGGACGGCTACACGTTCCAGACCAACCGCGCCGCACTCACAAACGAGCGGATAATGCCGCTTTTCAAATAGCGCAGCGGCCGCGCCCATTGCCGGCGCGGCCGGTTGTCATCATCGAAATCACCGAGAGGAACGGCAATGAGCCGATACACTGTGGAGATCACAAACGGGACTGCAACGGATGCGCAAGGGACCATCGGTTACGATCCGCCGTTGCGAACCTTCTTTCTGCAGGGCTTTCCGCATCCCAATACCGACGAGTGCGCGCTGTGGTTCGGCACTTTCCTGGAGGAATTTTTGACCCTGGAATCGATCATCAAGACAGCGCGAGCACAGGGATACGAGGTTAGTGGGCTGAAGCGAGAAATGATTCTGGCGATGCTCAAGGAAGCCGGGCCGCCGCACCGGCCAAGCCTTGGTGAACGACTCGGCATTGTGCGGTAACCTGCAGGAATCAGCTTTCGAGGGCGAAAGCAGCAGCGCCGGGCCAGCGGCGCGCTCGCCGCCTAGAATCTCGATTGGCGACGCCGGCGGAACCATTTCCGGTGCGGAGGGTGTGCATAGGCCCAACGCCGCGCGTTTAGTTCGGCAACCGCCCTCTCGCGCCTCAAGTCGGCCGCGATCATTTCCATTATTGTTTGACTAGGAATGATCTGTGCTCGCTTCCGAGCCGCATCCAAGAACGTACTCCGCGAAACAGCCAAGACTGCGGCGTGCCCCTCGGCACGCCCCGGCAACAAGCACCAGAGTATGTCGCGATTTTGCTCCGACACTTCGTTTGCTGTTCCGAAACATTCGAAATCAAAGAAGACCGGCACAGCGCAGTCAAGCCACGCAGAAGGAAAGCCTTCCTTTGGCCAGAACACAACGAAAAGGCCCTTCATCAAAGTGGGCCTGAAAGAGCTTCGAGCTGCAAGAAACCGGGATCGATCTCTCTTCAGCCTCGTTCCGTCCACGACCCAGACCATATTCCGATGGAACGCCTCGCGTGCAGACATCTCTCGCGCAGGCAGGTGTGAGTGTTGGAACTCGATAACCAAGCCATTTTCGGTCATCACATCCGCAATATGTTTCTCACCTGCCTCGTCGCTCCGGATCACTTCCTGCCATCCCGAGGGAAATTGGTCCTTCCATGCGCGATGCCACGGGGTTTCCGGCTCCCACCACGGATCGCAGTTCCTGTTACCACGATGCGCCCAATGCCAGACTCTTTGCGTCCCGCACTTTGCAATCATCGGCTGCAAGCAGCCCGGGCAGCTACCGATCAATCCAGGCGAGGTCTCACACCGCACGTCGTTCACCAATGCAAACCGCATGATCTTCTCCATAAGCGTTCAGGGCCGCACACCATCGCAGGCGGCAGCCAGGTTCTTGTTTGGGAAGTTATGTCGGCAGCGCGGCCAGCCTGGGCTGGTGCTGTTTCTTCTTATCTTCGACGTGAGGGGGCAAACCGTCGTCGGTTATCATGCGGCTGACGAAGATGCCCGGCGCCGCTTTTTCTCAAAGCACGAAGCAAAAAGTATCTGACCCGCTGGTTCAGTCAAGTTTGAAGTTCATCGCAACCGGGCAGCTTCGCGAACGCTCGGCAAGTCAGCGCGAGTTTCAGCCGGTGGAAGACAAGCCTCCGTGCCAGCGCCATGGTATTTCGGCCTTCAAAGCGATACCCGTCCATGAAAGGAATGGTGGCTTGGTGGTTCGAAACGGTTCAAGCCCCCAAAATCCATCGTCAGCGGTGGATGATAGCAGCATGCGCTTGCTTGCACGCGCATCCGGACCTTTCCTGAGGGCATGACGCACACAGATTCGGATGGAAACAACACGAGGGCCTTCCTCGACAGCCTGAGGCGCGGCGACCTGTCGGCGCTGCTCCTGCACGCGCGCGTCGAGATCGGGGTTACGAGCGGGGATTTCGGAGGCTGGCAGACCCTCGTCGTTGTCCGCGCTCCGCAGCCGTTCACAGAAGCGCTGTCCACACTTCCAGAATACGACCGCAAGCGGATCGCCGAGGCTGCTCTCAGCAGGCGCGCCAGCCACGAAGGTCGTCCTCCCACCGATATCATCGTCAAGCAGGCAGGCGACCCCGTGGACGGGCCGGCCACGCTCCTCCCGGACCTCATCATCCACCGGGAGATGATGATTGCCGTGGGCACTGGCAAACAACAGATTCAAGAAGTGGACGACTACTACATCGCAAGACAGGTCCGGCTGGTCGAGGGGTGTTCCGGCGCGGGTATCAAGTACGAGAATCCGCACGGGTCACTCTGGGACTGGTACCATTTCTGGAAGGAACAGAACTGGGGCAGCTATACCGAGCGTCGGGAATACGTCCGGAAGCTATTCGCCGGGCCTGTGGCGGCTGCCGTGGGCCGGGTCCACAACCCCAGCCCGGTGGGCGAGCGAGAGCCGACTGGTTGGGAGCTGGTGGACCGCCAGATTGGCAAGGCCAGGATGCAGTTCGACAGGGCATCTGCCGAGGAAGACTGGCAAGGTGTTGGGCTGACCTGCCGCGAGATACTGATCTCGCTAGGTCAGGCAACGCACGATCCCGCCGTGCATCCGCTCGTCGACGACAAGGGCACCCAGATCGGCCGGACCGACGCGCGCAGGCTGCTCGATGCGTGGCTGCATCACGAGATGCCGGGCGGGAACAACAAGGAGGTCCGGGCGCACATCAAGGCTTCGCTGGACCTTGCGGTGCATCTTCAGCACCGCAGGACGGCGACGCGTCAGCTGGCGGCACTGTGCTTGGAAGCGACCTCGTCGGCAGTCGCCGTGGTCGCGATCATCGCGGGGCGGACCGCCTGATTTAGCCGAACGCGCCCTCGGTCCGCGCTTTGGGCTCGTACGCCAAATTCGAACGAGACACTACCCCGCTCCAGGCCCGTATCGAACGGGCCAGGAACGGTGGGGGGGGGGGGGCGCGCGGGGCCCCCCGCGCCCCCCGCCCCGCCCCGCCCCCCCCCCCCCCACCACGGCAGCCGCCCCGCGTCGCGGTTCGGCTGGTCACTTCGGCTTGTTGTCGTTGTCGGCAGTCGAACCCGCAGCCATCTCCTCGCTCACTCCAGCGAAAAGACGACGGGGAACCAGCCTGACGGCCGGTTGGCGATTTGCCGATTGATGATGCTGATAGGCGGCCGGGGCTAGGAAGGCCGCGTTATCCGGCAGCTCCAAAGTGGCAGTTCGCAATCTTTATGCTGCGGACGATACGGCAGGCCCTGCCCCGGCGCGCAACCCTTCGCTGCGTTGCGACCGCTGACGCGGTGCACTTGGCAGTTCCAGCCGAATTCGAGCCTCGCGATTGCGCACAACCACTTTGGAGGATCTACCTCATGAAAACGCTCTTAACCTTCTGCCAGAGGACCGGCCGCCGCCTTCGTCTGTACATCAACCGGCAATCGCCGAGCATTTCCCCCGACGCCATAATAGGCGAAGTGGCCCCGCATCATAATACGGGCCAGCTGAAGATCTCCGTCGCCTTCTCGCTTCCGTTCCTCGCCAAGGTCGAGGTGAGCTATCAGGTGCAGTTCGACGAAAAAGCCGACAACGACAACAAGCCGAAGTGACCGACGGCCGCGCCCTGCCAGGCAGGTCGCGGCTTCCTGACGGCTGAAGTGAGCAGTGACGAAAGGACGGCGATTGTCGATGACGGGAAGAGTTCGGCCGACTTGACTATTTTGTTCTTATTTTGTTCACTGTGGCACGCGCACGAAAGTGAGGTGCCCAATGTACAAGGAAACTCATGCGGCCGAAAAGCTGATTGCACGCCACGGCGGCGACATGCTGAAAGCTCTCAAGGCTGCGATGCTCCACAACGGCTATCTCGAAGGCCGGATCGAACAGATCGCCGAAGCAGTTCCGGGGCTCATCAAGATCCATTACGACGGCCCCATGGCGTCGAACTAGGCGGCCTGATGCATGCCGAGAATCTAGCCGGCCAGGATGACGATCTGGAGCGCGACGTCGACGCCGTCATCGTCTCCTGTGGCGGCGATGCGAGAGCTGCGGTTCGCGCACTGATCGTCCAGGTTGCCTACCTGGAGCGCGAGATTCAATATTTTCGGGTCGCGATCTCCTCAGGCTTCAGCCGGCAGTGGCATCACAAGAGATGGGAGATCAAGACTGATGCCGGGTCGGAGGATGGGTGAGCTATCTTACTCAGCGATCGACCGCGCCTACCCATATCAGGTGGCGCTGCCGGACGACATTTGCTGCTGCACAACCTGACCCTGATCATGGAGTTTTGCGAGACACGCTGCTGCGAAATCGGATTGCCCGATCAGCCCGCGCCCTTCGCGTCCTCCCCCTCCCTCCGTCGGGCGCGGGACTTCCCGAAATTCCCTTGAAGATTTGCTGTATTTTGAGTTGACTGGGTAGTTCGCTTTCGAACTCAGGGGACTTGGGGGGGATTTAATGAAGATTTTCCAGTATGCAGCGTTAGCTCTACTATCAGTGCCGCTGGTCGCGTTTGCCTTTCCGTCAAATGCAGCAGACTGCCCGACAGGCGACACCCGAAAAGAACACCATGTCGGCAACTTTAATTTCGTCACCAACTCATGGGTCGAGGAAGTCGGCAAGCTTCGCCGATATGTGTCCTGTGTTGGAAATTTTGACCGCGATACCGACCTGCTCGTCACCTGGCATGTCGCCGGCCCCAAGGGCACCTATGTACCCTCAGATGATGTGGCAACTGAACCGCGGATTAGCAACGATCTCAACCCTAGGGCGGTCAACGGCTGCATCAAATATGGCAATCTCGGAGACTTCACGGACGCCCAATTCATGGGCTCGGCGGCCGACGAAGACGAAAACGCCAAAGACAACCCGTGTAATATAGCAAACACCCTGCGCGGTCATGAACTGGCCAAGCCCGGAATACCGAAGGAGGGCTACCGAGACCAGGTGCGGGTGTTTTTTCCGAGCAATCCGGACAAACCCCGGGAGACCATGCTTGAGATTAATGGGGTGATCGGCATCGCTGCGGTCGACGGTATGTTTGAAAGCTTTTTCACCTACAGTGCACAGAAGTACAAAGGTAGGCCGGATGGCAACCCTGACGACATCCGGGTTAGGCCGAGATTTGTGACGGCACCGGAATCGTATTACAAGGCTTTCTTCGAGACTAACGAGGAAGCTACGCCGCTGGGGTCCAAAGGGGATATCGTGTTTAAAATATCCGGGGCGACATCCAGTTTAGTACCTGTTACAGCTTATTACGAGTTTATCTCCCCGGACAACCGCGTTGTTGGCTCGATTCCCATGCCGATGTTCGGGCCTGAACGGTGAAACAGGTCTTCGAATTCATATTTAGCATGACACCCAGCGTCGCGCTGACGTTTGCCGAAGCGTGGATCGAGCTATTCAAAGACACCGCTATCCTACGCCCGGACGTACCGCACGCGCTCGTCAATACGGCACTCGCCATCTCTGTGTTCCTGTCGATCGTAGTCGTCCTTATCGGCAAATCGTGGGATGGCGCCTTCAAACTGCGGAAAAGTACGAACCTACTGGTGGTGGCAATCGTGCTCGCCGTCGTCTGCTACGGATGGCGCCTGTTCCTTGCCTGGCCCCGCAGCCGGGTCGTTCAGAGCATGGTTACCTCAATGTGGGACCTTTGCGGCTGGGTCTTCGTTGTGGTGGCTATCATGACAGTCACCTTCGCTGCCATGTACGCAGTATCCAAAACCTCTGAGGCCAAAGATTCATAAACTGCTCTTGCAAACAAGGCCAGATTTTAGGTGGCTCCGATCAGCCCGCGTCCCCGCCCCTCGGACGCGGGCTCCTTCGTTTAAGGGTTGCGCCGCGTTCCCGGAACCGAAACGTTCAAAGTTTATTGAATCGGGTTGGTTGCGTGGAGTTTGTATGGCCGAAAGGCTGGCGTTCATTCCCCCGATGGAGCCCAAGCTGGTTGTCAAACCGCCCGAGGGTGAAAACTGGATTCACGAGGTCAAGCTCGACGGCTACCGTTCTCAGATCGTCATCAACGGTCCCGACGATATCCGGGTCTTTACTAAAACCGGTGCGGACTGGACGAAGAAGTATGCTGGGCTCGTGGACGCAGCGTTGGAGCTTGATGTCAAGAACGCGATCCTTGACGGCGAGGCGATTGTCATCAATGAGACCGGCCTGCCCGACTTCAATGCGCTCCAGAAGGCCGTTCACGACAACCCCTACGCCATGTATCTCGGCGCCTTCGACATCCTGCACCTCGACGGTCGTGATCTGCGCGACCTCGGCTGTCAGACACGCCGCGAAATTCTCCATAGCATCATAAAACCGAACAGCCGGATTCAGTTCAGCGAGACCATGCCCGGCGACGCCAAGGCGATCTTCTACCTCGCCGACCAGGCTGGGCTCGAAGGGATCGTCTCGAAGCGCGCTGACAGCAAGTATCGCAGCGGCCCAACGACGAACTGGCTGAAGACAAAGAGCTTCACGGAAGATGAATTCGAACTGCTCGGCGTCAAGCGCGAGCGTGGCAAGGCGGCATTCGCCTATTTGGCCGAGCCGGGCTCCGGGAAATATCGCGGTTCGGCCTTCATCACCTTGGGCCGAGACATGAAGGATCGGCTATGGAAGCGTGTCCAGGATCATGCTGGGCCGAGGCCAGAGGTCATGAAGGAGAAGCCGGAGGCGGAGTGGGTCAAGCCTGGCATAAAGCTGCGTGTCAAACATCTTCGCGGCGACCACGCCCACATACGCCATGCGTCGTTGCTGGGTTTTGGTGACGAGGAGTAGCGTTAGGTGGGTTTGCGACCGTTACAAATGACATAAAGCAGGCAGTAGGCAGTTGAGGGCAGCGGCGACGGGCACGCGATGACCCAGCGAATTGAAAAGGCCCGCTCGTTGAGCGGGCCAAACGCTACTCGCTAGCGCCAGGATCATTCGGATCTTTTTCCAGGGCTTCCTTCATTTTCTCAAACTTCGGATCAACCGCTCCGGAGATCCGGGTCATGCTCATGACCGGTCCGCCGTTATTACAATGTTCTCTCGCAGGAATCGAATACATGCCACTGTCATAACCGATGCCGTAACCGTCGCCGCGGCACGCAATAATTTTGTTTTCGCTCCACCGCCCATATTGGGTGTTGCCGTTATCTCGGTAGTATCGTTCGTGCGTATAAAGGGTAACAGGCACTGCATTCTCCCTTTTTTGTTGAACGAAATTAAGGCTACTCTAATTTAGCATCTCTGTCCAAGGATCGGATGAAGTAGCCATCGGAATGAGTAGCACACTAGTTAGTTATAGGAACGCCTCGCCGTCAGCGCGGTGCTCGAAACAGAACCAGTGCGGCGTCTGCCTCGGTCTGGCAAAGCCCCATCCTGCATTCTTGCCGCAGCCGGGATGCTCGCACCTATGGTGCTGAATGCCCGGGCGTGTGACGGGCTCCATTGCACCGGGAAGCCGGATGCAGTTCGTCGCTCATAGCAGCGGTACCGGCTCGATCATGTGCGGGCTGTCGTTGGGCTTCCCGTCTTTGACGGTCGCGTTTACGTCCCGGCTCACCCGATAGAACTGCAGTTGGCCGTCCAGGTTAATATCAAGCAGTTGTTTCGCCGCGGGAATTGGTGTCGCCGGATCAAGCCAAGCTTCGTAAGCGGACTGGTCGAGGATGACAGGCTGACGGTCGTGGATCTGCTTCATGGGTTCGGATGCGGCGGCAGTCAGGATTGTGCAGCTCGTGACGTCGAGTGTTGAATTGTAGGCCCAGAGTCCAGCAAACGAGAACGGCCGATGCTCCGGCAGAAAGATGAGCCAAGGGTCGCGCTTTTTGTCGGCCGGCGATATCGTCCATTCATAGAAGCCGTCAGCCGGGATCAGGCAACGTTTCGACTGAAAGGCATCTTTGAATGCGCCGGACGTATCGGCCGTTTCGATCCTAGCGTTGAACATCGCCGCCTTGGGCATTTCCTTCGCCCACCATGGCACCAGCCACCACCGGCCTTGGCGCAGCTTATGATCCCCGTTCTCGCCGGCCGTGACGAACGGCACTTCTTCCGTGGGCGCAATGTTGTAGCGCGGCGCATCGTTGCGGCCGATTTCGGCTGGTGCCGTTAGTCGATAGAGCCGGTGAATTTCCGACCAGGGGAGATACCTGGTATAGCGCCCACACATGCCGTTGCCTCAATTCCGCAGGATCTCGGGGACGCTCAGCGGGCCGAGATCGAGAATTCTCTGGTACTCGCCCGTCCGGCGCCAGACACCATGTGCCTTGCCATTTTCCCGGTCGCGCTTTGGATCGAACATCACGCCTGGGAATTGGTCAAGGAACGCCTGTGCGGAGGCCTCGTCCGCGAAGCAGTAGAGCCGCCAGTTTTCATATCTATGGTCTGGCCATATCGCCTGCACTAGCCTTTTCATTGGGGCTAGCCTGCGCTCTTCGCAAAATTCGCGGATCAATGTGAAGCTGCGCCCCGTCCATAGGTCGTCAGGCATGGCCACTTGATACGGCCATTCGCGATCGATCCTGGCAGGCGAAGGGCCACGACTACGCTGTACCATCAGTGGTGAGCGGGCTTCTTGCTCTCTCTCAGGTAAATGTCGGTCTGGTGCCGCATCGCATCCGAAAGTGACAACGCCAGATCGAGGTCTTCAGGATATATTGCCAGTATCCAAGCGGCCGTTAGCTCCGAGATAGCCTGCTTCTGGCTGACATCGGACAGGCCACGCATGTGCTTTGCCATCTTGCTGGCGGCCCGGTGAATGGCGGCCCGCTCGCGCTTTACCGTGGCATATATCTCGGGCTGCTCGGACTCGGTCGCGGTAATCGGCTTCATGGGTGTGTCTCCAATTTGCCGACAGTGAACGAAATGAGAACATCGGAGTCAAGAGCCTCTTGACGGAACAGGAATATGTTCCTTTTCTAGAGGAATGGCGCACGATCCGATCGACACGCTGGGCAAGGCGACCCGGCACAATATGCTCGTCAAGGCGGAATGCAGTTGCGGCAATGTCCGCTACTGCCGTTCGGCTGACCTGATGATGGTCTATGGCGGCGGGGTCGATCCGCTAAAGCTCAAATTCGACTGCAGCCGCTGCAAGCCGGAGATCAAGATCACCCTGATCGAGGTGCATCCCGAGCATCTGCCGAAGCGCCTGATGATCCACAAACCGATGAAGATCGATGGAAAAATCCGCTGGCACACCGAACGGTTCCGGGGGTGATTACAAACGGCCAGACACCGCAAACCAGCTCGGCGGCGAAGCCGCTCGCGAGCGCGCCTCCCAACAGCGCCGTAGAGAGCGAGCGGCTGAATCGGAGCGCTCGGCGCCGCTTAGCTTGGGACTGCCGCTCTTCATGCGATTTCCTCGAGCAGCACATTCTCTGGTTAACAGGCGCCCCGCTGGCGCGGGCCGAAGTTCTTTCGCCTAATGGGAGAGGGGGCGCTGCCCCCTCTCCCCTGCAAGGAGAAAATCGGTCTCCCCGTCCTTCCTCCGCGCGGGCCAGCCCGCGCTTCGTGCAGGATCGACGCGGATCCGCATAGCGGATCTAGCGCGCCCCTTCGGCTTCGCCCTCGGGCGGGTGATCCCCCTCCGATTTGTCTCCTTGCCCCCCTCTCCCCCGCTGTTCCGCACGAGCTCGGGAGCAGGAGCGGGGCTCCTGCCCCTTCGGGCAGGAAACCGCTTCGCGGGAAAAGGGAAATCAGGAGAAATATCATGACCGAGACCATCACCATCCCCTTGAACAAGCTGGACGTGGACCCGAAGAACGTCCGCAAAACCTACAGCGCCGAGGGCATCAAGGAACTGGCCGCGACCATCCGAGCCGACGGGTACAGACTGTTGCAGAACCTCATCGTCAGGAAGGGCGACAAGAAGGGCCGCTACTTCGTGACGGCGGGTGGTCGCCGCCGTGCCGCACTCCTCCTTCTTGCCGAGACGGGCGAGATCGCGAAGGACTTCCCCGTTGAATGTAAGCAGCGTGAGGCCGAAGACGCTACGGCGATCAGCTTGACCGAGAATCTGCATGAGGCCATGCACCCGGCTGACCAGTTCGTGGCATTCAACGCCCTTGCCCAAGAGGGCAAAGCAGTCGCTGATATCGCCGCCCGTTTTGGGACGACCGAAACGATTGTGTGCAAGCGGCTGGCGCTCGCTCGCGTGTCGCCGGTGCTGTTGCAGATGTTCCGCGACGAGGACATGAGTTTTGCGCAGTTGTCGGCCTTCACCGTCAGCGACGATCACCAGCGGCAGGTTGAGGTATGGAGTGCCCTGCCCTCCTGGAACCGTGATGCTTTTTCCATCCGGCGCGCGCTCACCGAGGAATTGGTTGCCGCGACAGACAAGCGTGTCCAGTTCATCGGCGGGCTGGCCGCCTATGAAGCGGCGGGCGGCGCCGTAAGGCGCGACCTGTTCGATGAACGCAACGCCGGTTATGTCACTGATACGGTGCTGCTGGAAAAGCTGGTGGCCGAGAAGCTTGAGGCGGCGGCCGAGGCGGTGCGCGCCGAAGGCTGGAAATGGGTGGAGTGCCGCGCTTCGATGCCGGAAGGGCTTCATAGCATGGAGCGCCACTATCCCGAGGACGTGAGCCTTTCCGAGGAAGATCAGGCGGCGCTTGACGCCACGCAGGCAGAATATGACGAGCTTGCCGAACTGATCGAGAGCGGTGCAGCCGACGACGATGCCGAGGCAAAGCTTGAGGAAGTCGAAAAGCGGATTGACGCCCTGACCGCCCGCACGGAAGCCTATAGCCCCGAGGCACTGGCGAATGGCGGCGCATTCGTCATGCTCGACTATTACGGCAGGCTTTCTATCGAGCGCGGTTTCGTGAAGCCGGACGATGCCGAGGCAATGGACGACGATGAGGCCGCCGTGGGCTTGCCGAGCAGCGCGGGCGAGGCAAAGCCCGCAATTCCGACTGTCACGCATTCGGCGGCTCTTATGGAGGACCTGACGGCCCACAAAACCGCAGCGCTGCGCATTGAACTGGCGAACAATCCTGACGTTGCCCTGATCGCCGTGGTGCATGCAATGCTGCTGCAAGTGGCCTATCTATACAGTTCGGAGCAAAGCGCGCTTCAACTGTCGATCACCCATGAGCGGTTGAAGCCTTCAATGAAGGACGCCGACACCAGCAAGGGCCTTGCGGCGTTCAATGACCTGTCCGAAAACTACGGCCATCATCTGCCGGGCAATCCCGCCGATCTGTTCGATTGGCTGCTGGAGCAGCCGCAGGACACGCTTCTTTCGCTGCTGGCCTTTGGTGCCGCTCATGCGGTCAACGCGGTGGAGAAGAAGTTCAACGATCGCAAGAAGGGCATTGAGCAAGCCAACCAGCTAGGCCGAGCGCTCAATATCGACATGTCCGAGTGGTTCGGGACGACCGGCGACAGCTATTTCAAGCACGTCAACCGGACCACCATCGAGCTTGCCGTGGCCGAAGCTAAGGGCCGGGAGGCGGAGCTTTCTGTCAAGGCAGCGGCCAAAAAGACCGAAGCCGTTATGATCGCTGAGCGACTTGTTGCCGGCAGCGGCTGGATACCCGCCCCTGTGCGGATCGCTGCCGCCGACGAGGCGAGGTCTATCGAGCACGAAACGGACAACGAGCAGTTCCCCGAAGCGGCTGAATAAAACACCAGCCGCAGGCCGGTTGCGCGTTCTCCCGCGCTACTGGCCTCCCTTCTATCGATGCGCGGTCGAGGCCGCCGCTGAAATGAATAGGCCGGATCGACCGGCCTTATTTTGAGGGGAGGCCCGAACCCCCTCCCCTCAAACTCCCCTTCCCGCCCTGGATAGCCGACATGGTGCGCCATGCTGGCGTTTTCGTCCTCGAGAGCCAATACGGTATACCGTCCCAAAGCGTGTCGAAATGTATTTGCACTTGAAAAACGCCGAAAATCAAGGAAATTAGCCACCTGAGAGCGTCAGGCTCTTCTGGCGTAAGGCGCGTGTAGCACAATTCTTGCGCCAAAACGGTTATTCCGGTTATGCTTTGCAAATCATCGGAATCAGCATGATTCCGGATCAGGCAATCCAGCGCTTACGACGGAGAAGATAGACCGACCAGAAAAAGAAAAACCGCCCCGAAACGAATCTCGGAAGCGGTTTGCGAATAATCAATTTAGCCAAATCTTTCTCGCAAACCACACTTCCTCTGTCAACCAAAAAACACCGTTTCGGTGAACGGGATTGCTTTGTCTGGTCTCCAAGAAGAGGAGACGAGAGTGGGAGAACCTATGCCACTCAAGCGGCCGATCGGCCGCCGAATGACGCCACAACGGGCCGAATACCGGCGAGTGGCGGAGTCGGCTGAAATCGGCACGGTGACGCGCGGTCAGCTTGCCGTGCTTGCCCAAAACCTGACATGCACCGGATTGATCAGCGCGACCGAAAGCCATCTTCTGGTCACGCTGGTCAACACCGCACCAACCGAGGCCTTCGACAAATCCGGCAGCCCGATCATCTTCAAGTCCAACCAGCAACTCGGCTTCGAGATCGGTCGTTCGCCCGGTCGCGTGAGCCGTATGCTGTCCAGCCTTTTCGACGCGGGCTTGATCACCATGCAGGATAGCGGCAACTACAAGCGCTACCCGGTGCGCAATGGCGATGGTGCGATTGTTGATGGGTGCGGCATAGACATGCGGATCCTCGTCGCCCGTTTTCGCGAACTGGACCAACTCGTGCGGCAGGCGAAGGCCGAGAAATCGGCAGCGAATGCCGCATTGCGCCGCTATCGCGGCGCGCTGCGCAATGTCCACAACGGGCTGGCAACCGCCACAAGCCTGTCAGATCGCCCTGGCGCGCATGGCTGGCCGTATTGAACGCGTGGCTGGCCTTGTTGGCGTTGCGTCCAAGGCGTCGAGCGTGTTGCTGCGTCGCGCGACAGCCCTCCTGGAGTGGTTCGTCGGGCGCTTGATGCAACTTCCCCGCCGGGCCGAGACGATGCAGGAAACAAAAAATTCGACATGCACGCATGCCGAAAACGGCATGCACAAACAGATTACAAACCCTGATCCCTTTGAAAATGGTAATCAGAATCGGCGTTCGGCTAACGCCGAACAATCCAGTTTGCTAGTGGCTGGCTCCGCCAACAAGAGGGCTTATGAACCAAGCCTGGGGGGCGCTTCGAGCCAAGTCAACGGGCAAAAGCGCCAGCCGCAGGCGGTAGTGGCGTTGCAGGACGTGGTGCGGGCAATACCGGCCTTAAACGCCTACGGCTTTGCCCTGCCCCGCAGTTGGGCCGATCTGGCGCGGCTCGTGCCGCAAATGTGCCGCCTGACGGGCATTTCTGATGATGCGCGCCACCGTGCCGTCGAACAGATGGGCGAGCAGCAAGCAGCGGTCGCAATCGCGGTGACGCTGCAGAAATACGACCAGCAGGAAGTTAAATCGCCGGGCGGCTACTTGCGGGCCATGACGGACCGCGCCGCAGCCGGCGAACTTCATCTTGCCCGCTCGATTTTCGGGCTGGCGGCCCGCAATTCCATGGGGGCATTGAATTGAGATTTCGAACGATATTGGCGGCCGTGGCCGCAATCTGGTGCATGGATGCGGCGGCCGAGCCGTCGGCATGGTCCGGCCAGGCGCGGGTAATCGACGGCGACACGATCAGTATCCGTCAGCAGCGCATTCGGATTGCCGCGATCGATGCATGCGAACTCGACCAGACGGGCCTAAAGGATGGCCAGAACTGGCGTTGCGGTGTCATTGCTCGCAGTTACCTTCGAAAGATGATCGACGGACAGCATGTCCGTTGCGAAATCATTGATCAGGACCGGTATCGCCGTTTGGTCGGGCAGTGCTTCATAGGCGATACCGATGTGGGCCTCGCCATGGTGAAAGCCGGGCTAGCCGAGGCGATGCTGCGATATCTGCCGTCTTCCCATCCTATCAGCTTGGTTGAGTACGGCGAGGCCGAGAACCGCGCGCGTGGCAATGGTTTGGGGATCTGGTCCGCTGAGATCGAAAGTCCACACCTCTATCGCCGCGCCAAGTCCTCAAAGATGCCTTAACCCGTAGATACCCAAATTGGTGTTATCGACTGGCAGGCGACGCGAGCCATATTGCTTCACGTGTCTGGAGCAAAGGCCTGCAAAGCTCGTTGCAGGCTCTCGGATAATGACTAATATAGGCTCATTTCTTGTCGTGTCAGGTCGACAACGAACAGGAGGAATGTTGCCAAAGGAGTCATATCTCACGCCTCTTCGGTGGTTGCTTTTGACGCTCGTTCGCACGTCGACGCGGTTTGCGCAAAGCCGGAGAGCGCAAAAATTTCCCCGCCTGCGGCTTCCTCGCGCGCCAAATTTTTTCGCCCTCCGGCCTCTTCCGCTGCGCTCCAGCCTTCGGTGCACACCGCTTTCCGCCGTGCCATGTGAACGATCATTGCAACCACCAAAGAGGAGTGACTGACATGACCACCACCAACTACATCCAGTTCGATGCTGACGACCTCGACGCCGCCAAGGGCAAAGGCCTCATCTCCACCATTGAACGCGACCTGGACATCAGCGCCGTGCCGTTCAGCTCGGACAACGAAAAAGCACCGACGCATCGTGTCTATGCCAAGTCGCCGCGCGGCCATGACATCGAGGTCGGCGGCATCTGGAAAAAGAAGAACGCGGAGGGCAAGCCCTACTACACGCTCTCGATCAAGCGCCTCAGCTTCAACGCCAATCTCGGCCGCTTCCCGGGCCAGGACGACCCGACTCTGCAAGCGATCATCGAATGGGAACCCCGCGATTAGTCGCAGTAAAGCGCCCGGCCAAAAGCCGGGCGCCCACTCAGAAACGCCGAAAAATACCCCAAAGTGCTGGATTGTCAGCACTTTTCTTGCTAGGGTTCAAGACAACTGGAGTTTTGCTGATGAACATCCATTCCGCACGTCCGGATCGTTCTCCGGAGGCCATTGCCAAGCGCAAGAAGGCCACCGATCAGGCCCGCGCAGCCAACATCCGGCAGGGCTACACCCACGATCCTGTTCTCGAGGCGGCCAACGCCCGGTATGTCGCCGGCGAGATCACGTCGGACGAATTTCGCGAGCAGATGCAGGCGCGTTTCAAACGCGCCTGACGCTCCAACTCTGATCTCACAAGCCGCCTGCGATCACGGGCGGCTTTTTTCATGAGGAATCGTATTGGCGGACGAGACAAAGGGATCGTACACCTACCCCGACACGCCCGGCGATCCAGATCGCACTGGTGTCCTACGCAACAAGTTTGGGCTGACCAGACACTCGGAGCTGAGACCGGCCGAGTATGCCATGACGCATATTCGACAGAGTGAGATTGCGGAGGGCCGCGGCCCGAGCGGCACTTTCGACAAGGAACATCTGAAGGCCATACACGGCTATATTTTTCAGGACGTCTACGAGTGGGCCGGTCACACGCGCAACGAAAGCCCGATCGTCGACGGCCAGCGCGTCGAGCCGATCGGCAGCCTTTCCAAGGGCAGCACCTCATTCCTGCATGGCTCACGCATCGACTTCGGACTGGACGAGGCCTTAAAGCCGATCCGCGATCCCAATGTTCTTCGCACTGCTACCCCGGAGCAATTCGCTGAGCGTGCGGGCCAGGTCCTCGCCGAGCTCAATTACGTGCATCCATTCCGCGAGGGCAACGGCCGCGCCCAGGAGGCGTTCATTGCCGAACTTGGCAGCCATTACGGCCATGAGGTGGATTTTACCGTCATCAGCAAACCGCGGATGATCGAGGCATCAATCGAGACCACAAACGACCCGTCTAGTCCGGCAATGAAGCATGTGCTGGAGGACTCTATCAATCCGAACCGCCGCGAAGCGCTTCGCGCTGCAATTGCCGACCTCGAACGGTGCGGCGAGAAGCCGTTTGAACACAATATCCGCACGGCACGGCCGGGAGAGGAAATCACCGGCCAAATCCTCGGCCATGACGATAGAGTCGCCAGTATCGTCACGGATGAGCGGATCATTGCCGTCGACCGCGCCGACTTGCCCGAACGCTTGCCCGACGACAATACAGAGGTCTCTTTCACCGCCCGCTCTGACTTTACCCGCCTGGGACGCGAGCAACAGGCCACCGAGGCACACATGCGGCCCCAACAGGCCGAGCAGCCACAGCGGGACAGAAGCGCTGGGCTGAAGGCCATCGAGGTCGAAATGGCGGCGCGGCGAGACCGTGAGCGAGACGACGACGGTCGCGGTCAATAACTCCAGCCCCAGGCAACAAGCTGCTTTTCGTCGAGCTTTTCGTCGAGCTGGTCGATTTTCGATGCGTTTCGGCGCCGTCTCCGTCCGTTGGGTGATTTGACGGGCAAGCTACGACAGCCCCTCCCCCATGCAACCGCTGTCGCGGTCCTCCACTCCGTTTCGGCCCTACAGGTGCATGGGCTCGCTTCGGCTATCTCCGTTCCTTGCCGTCAACCAACGGACTGGAGACGGCCATGCAGAGCATCAAGGACACCTACCAACGCATCACCGACACCATAGTCGAGCAGCTTGAAGCCGGCACCAAGCCCTGGATCCGCCCCTGGCGCGGCAGCGTCCGCAACTCACTCATCCCGCGCCGCGCGACCGGCGAAGCCTATCGCGGCATCAATGTCCTGATGCTGTGGGTGTCCGGCCAGATGTTCGGCTACGAGGAAAACACCTGGATGACCTATCGCCAGGCGCAGGAGCTTGGCGGGCAAGTCCGAATGGGCGAAAAAGGAACGCTCGTCGTCAAGTACGGCACGTTCACTCCGAAGGATTATGAAGACGACGAAGACCGCGCGATCCCATATCTGAAGGGCTACACCGTCTTCAATATTGAGCAGATCGAGAACATGCCGGATCGGTTCTTCAGCCCGGCCGAGGATCTACCGGGTAATCCGGTTCCGCACGTCGAGACTGTCGAAAGCTTCGTCCAGAAAACCGGCGCCGGCGTCAGCTACGGTGGCGCCAAAGCTTGCTACCGGCCCAGCATCGACGACATCCTCATGCCTGACCGCGAGCGTTTCGACAGCGAGGTTCACCTTTACTCGACTTTGCTACACGAGGTTTCGCATTGGTCCGGCGCAAAGCATCGCCTGGACCGCGATTTGACGGGCAGATTCGGCAGTGAAGGCTATGCCGTCGAGGAGCTCGTTGCGGAGCTCGCAGCATCGTTCCTGTGTGCCGACCTGGGCGTGGCGCATGATCCGCGCGACAACACAGCCACCTATCTGGCGAGCTGGCTCGCCGTCCTTAAGAATGACAAGAGAGCCATCATCACGGCCGCTGCGAAGGCGCAGGCCGCTGCTGAGTATCTCGCCGCGCTGCAGCCGGCCGCCGGACAGGAAGCCGCCTAGTCTTACGGTTTCCCGTCTGTTCGTTTTCCTGATCGATGGGCAGACTTGCCCGTCGATAATCACAGGGCACCAAGGACCAGAAAACCGGCCGTCAAGGCCGGCTTTGCCGCTGCCTTGACGGCCAGCAGGGCAAAAAGTTGGCCGCGGCCAACTGGGCTAGGGGATCCGATTCTCGGCCAAGTTGTCATGGTTACCGAATCATGTCACCTTCGATACGGTTTTTTAGCAATTGCAGACTAAAAAGCGCATCGAGAGGGAAATATCGATGTTGCAGAATCAAAACGTATTGCCTGCCGGAATCACTTCCGACGCCAGGATATCTTATCATGCCAAACAGTTATCGATGCAGTTGCAGCTGTTGAGCAGTCGGCTCTTTCCGCCGTCGTCTCAAAAAGAGCTGAAGACCTTCACGTCTGGCGAAGCCGCCCAACTGGTTGGAGTATCCGACGGCTACCTGCGGCAACTGTCCATCGATGGCAAAGGTCCTGCGCCGGTAGTTTCGCAGACAGGTAGGCGTTCATACACGCTGGCGCAGATCCACGAGCTGCGGCAGCATATGGCATCTATCAAGCCGAAGGACGCCCTCGCATATCTCCCGTGGCGACGGCGGGGTGAAAAGTTGCAGACCATTGCTGTCGCCAATTTCAAGGGCGGCTCGGCGAAGACCACCACCTCGATCTATCTTGCTCAGTATCTTGCGCTGCAGGGATACCGCGTGCTGGCTGTCGATCTTGATCCGCAAGCATCGCTGTCCTCAATGCTCGGCGTGCAGCCAGAATTCGACCTGTCCGAAGGCGATACGCTCTATGGCGCGATCCGCTACGACGACAAGCGACGCCCGTTGAAGGATATTATCAGGAAGACCTATTTCGCGGGGCTAGATCTCGTTCCCGGAAATCTGGAATTGATGGAGTTCGAGCATGAAACTCCTATGGCTCTGATCGAACGCAGGTCGGCCCAAGGAGAGGTCTTCTTCAAGCGTGCGGGAGTAGCCTTGGCGGAAGTCGAGGCTGACTACGACGTTGTGGTGATCGACTGCCCACCCCAGCTCGGCTATCTCACGCTCGGGGCAGTCTGTGCTGCCACATCGCTCCTGATAACCGTCCATCCACAGATGGTGGACGTAGCCTCAATGTCGCAGTTTTTGCTGATGACGGCCGACCTGCTGGCAGTCGTCCGCAAGGCAGGAGGAGACCTGACACACGACTTCATCCGGTATGTAATCACTCGCCACGAACCCCATGACGGGCCGCAGGCTCAGATTGTTGGCCTGCTGCGGAGCCTGTTCGGTGACGAGGTACTGGCGGCAACAGTGCTGAAGTCGACCGCCATTGCCGATGCGGGGCTTACCAAGCAAACGCTTTACGAGATCGAACGGGGTCAAGTCCGCCGGTCGACCTTCGACCGGGCAATCGAGTCCCTTGACGCCGTCAACGGAGAAATCCTTGACGGGATAAAGAGGGCATGGGGACGGGCATGAGCAGGCGCGACAAGCTGGCTGGAATTTTCACCGATACCACCCGAGAGTTGGCCGCGGCCAACTTCGCCGAGAAGGCAGATGGGGGTAGGGTCCTGGCTGGCCCGGTGCGAACCATGGGTCTCGCCCTCGACCGGATGGACCAGGAAGCCCGCGAGCTTCAGGAGGCTCTGAAGGCAGGCGAAAAAGTAGTTGAACTCAATCCCGACCTAGTCGATGCGTCGTTTGTGCGCGACCGCCTCGACGGTGAGGTGACGGAAAATGATGACTTCGTAAAATCCATCGAGGCGAACGGGCAGGAAGTCCCGATTCTCGTGCGGCAGCATCCCGATATCAAAGGCCGGTACCAAGTAGCCTATGGCCATCGGAGACTTCGGGCCGTCCGTCTATTGAACCGGAACGTTAGGGCGGTCATCCGGCCGTTGACCGACGACCAGCTCGTTGTGGCCCAGGGTATCGAGAACACCGCCAGAAAGGATATTTCCTACATTGAGCGGGCCATGTTTGCCTTGGGCCTCGAAGAGAAGGGCTTCGGGCGGGATGTCATCATGCACGCACTGAGCACCGACAAGACCGAGCTTTCTAAGCTGTTGTCAGTCGCGCGCGTGGTTCCTGGGAGCATCGTGCAGGCGATAGGTTCCGCGCCGGCTGCAGGGCGGCGCAGGTGGATGGAGCTTGCGGAGAAGATCGCTGAACCGAAGGTGCTGGAAGCCGCCAGAAAAGTTGTCCAGAAACCCGGATTCGAGATCCTGGGATCGGACGAACGCTTCATGTTGGTGTTCGCCGAGATTTCGAGGAAGCCCAAGGCCGCGACCATTCTCAAGGAGTGGAAGCCCAAGGGCGGGAAAATCGCGGCCAAGATCAAGGACTCGGGGAAGGCTTACACGCTTTCCCTGAAGGATTCCGGAGCAGAAGGCTTCGGTGCATATCTGACAGATCGGCTGGATGACCTCTACGCCGACTGGCAGGCAAATAGGGAATTGAAGCAGGAGTAGAACCGCAAAAGAAAAAGGCCCCCGAACGTCGCCGTCGCGGAAGCCCTTCTCGTATTCTTCGCAGGTCGAGAATCTCATTTCCGCGAATCAGTGTCAAGAGTTTTAAGCGTCGATTCGGCGGACGGATTTCTTTTGCCTAATTGAAGGCGAAGGAAGAAATGGACACGCATATCTCAACGACGCCCTTTGGGCGGCGGCCGATGACGCTTGGCATGATTTCAAGCCAGGTGGCCGCAAAGGCAATGCCGGCGGACCTGACCGTCCACAAATGGCATGTCTTCCAGAACATCAAGGAAGCCCGAGGCGCCTTGGGCGCGACCGATCGCGCGCTGGCCATCCTTGACGCTCTGCTGTCATTCCATCCGGAGACGGCGCTTTATGCCGACAGCGAGCTGATCGTCTGGCCGTCCAATGAGCAGCTGATCGGCCGGGCCAATGGCATGCCACCGTCGACCCTCCGGCGCCACCTGACCGTCCTGGTCGAGTGTGGGCTGATCATCCGCAGGGACAGCCCGAACGGCAAGCGCTACGCTCGGAAAGGGCAGGGGGGCGAGATCGAGCAAGCCTACGGCTTCGATATCTCGCCGATCGTGGCGCGCGCAGCGGAGTTCAAGGAGCTGGCGGAAGTCGTCCGAGCCGAGAAGAAGGCCTACCGGGTCGTTAAGGAACGGCTAACTATATGCCGCCGCGACATCGTCAAGATGATAGACGCCGGCATTGAGGAAGGCGTTCCGGCAAATTGGGGCAGGATCCAGCAAGCCTATCAAGCCATCGTCGGCAAGATTCCCCGTACAGCACCCCGCCAGGTCCTCGAGGCCATCGCTGCCGAGCTTGAGGAACTCTGGGCTGAAGTGCGTGAGGCATTGGAATCGTTCGTAAAAACAAAGAATATGAGCGCCAATGAGTCTCATATCGAGCGCCACATACAGAATTCAAAACCAGACTCTAAAATTGAATCTGAAAGTCGCCCAGGAAATAAAGATGAAGCGGGCGGCAACGTTGCGGACACCGACAACGTACGCAGCCTACCGAAACGCGAACTGCCGCTAGGGATCGTGCTGGATGCCTGCCCGAACATGCTTTGGCTCGTGAAGGGCGGCGGCGGAATCCGCAACTGGCGTGAATTTCTGGCCGCGGCCGAGGTTGCCCGGCCGACCATGGGCATCAGCCCGAGCGCCTGGGAGGAAGCGCGAACGGCAATGGGTGAGCAGCAGGCGGCGATTACCATTGCTGCGATCTACCAGCGACAGGACCAGATCAACAGCGCCGGCGGATATTTGCGCAGCTTGACGGATCGGGCAAAGGCCGGAAAATTCTCGGTCTGGCCGATGGTGATGGCCTTGTTGCGGGCAAAGCTTGACGCGTCGAAAGCTGCCGGAAACGGAGCTGAAGCCGCTGCCGTCGATTTGGAGACAGCAGGCAAGGTTGTGCGCACCGAATCCCGGCTGGAAATCAGCGATGCGTTGCGCCGCAGCCTCGACAAGCCGAGGCGCGGATCATGATCATCCGGTGGGTTTCGATCCGCACTAGGACATGGACGGTGGCTGCAGCGCTTGTCGGGACGAGCGTCTTATGAGAGCATCGAAGGCATGAAAAACCAACACGACCCGGAACCGACGCCCGATGAAACCGCCGGGATGGCGTGGTGGAATTCGCTTACCGAAGCCGATCGTGCGGCTTGGCTGGCGCGGGCCGGCAGCGCTGTTCCAGCTGATGCCTGGGCCGTGTACAAGCGGCTCGGGAATGTCGAGCGTCAGCCACGGACCGTAAACTGACGACTTGTTCTGCAGTGGAATGACGGTCAGCTCGCGGGTAGTTCGGCGACGAGTCCAAGCCGGCGGGCTCGATCGAGCAGGTTCTTGACTGAGGAGGCAGACCATTTTGCGCTTCCTCGTGGGGTTCGCTCATGCAGACGCTCGAGCTGGCCAGCGATGTCGCGGAGCGACAGGTCTGGGTTAGACTGCGAAATCCCTGCCACAAGAGTCATCAGGCGATCTTCGGGAGGCAGAGGAGACGCCCGCTTTAGCAGTGTGGATTCGGCCAGGTGCTCGGTGACCAGCCACCTCACCGCCCGCCGCAGCCGTTCAGGCGTCCAGTCGAGGTCGCGCTGCTTCAGGACCCGAGCGATATCGTCCCAGTTGTGGTCTGGTCGCATCCGGCGGACTGTCGGAAGCCACTGGTTCATCGTTGATTGTAGCCGTCGGGCATAGGCTGCCTTTTGCACCGCTGTCATCTTCGCCAGGGCTTCGGGCCTGCGCTCCCGGATACCAGGATTGCCTGGCAGCCGCCCCTTCGATCGTGCAGCGATGATGCCCGCCTTGGTCCGCTCCGAAATCAGTGCACGCTCGAGCTGGGCAACGGCGCCGAGTACCTGTAGCGAAAACATGCCCTGTGGAGTCGACGTGTCGATTGGATCTCGCAGAGATCGGAAATGCGCGCCCTTCTCAGTCAGATCCTCGATCACCTGAAGAAGATGGCTGACCGAGCGCGCAAGGCGATCGAGACGCACGACGACCAGGACATCGCCGGCGCCGATGTCGCTCATCAACCGCAGTAGGGCAGGGCGAGCTCTCGACGCACCGGATCCATGTTCCTGAACGACGACGTCACAACCGGCCGATCGCAGCTCAATCTCCTGCGCTTCCGTCGCTTGTTCGTCCGTCGACACGCGCGCGTAGCCGATTTGCCGGCCTCTTGGTCGTCCGGAGCATCGATCTTGCGCTTCACGGGCCATTCGCGGCGTCTCTCAGCATCGGAAAGAGGCGTTTGTACAGACTCCGAAGATATCAACAAACGATCGGTTGTAAACGTCTTTAGGCGCCCTTTGCATCGGCCCTACGGCCTCGGTGAGCCTGAAAAGCACCGTTTTTCAGGCTCCAGAGAATCCTAGGGCGTGGTGCTGTACAGTCCCGATATGAGGTGATTATCGATAGTGATAAGCCCGCCTGAGAAAATCCCCTGCAAGTCAACCTAAATGCCAGATAGCTTGACTATCGCGAATCAGCCATCATGAAAACAATGGCTTATGACATCGGTCTTTTGTCCCTCGAAACCCTGATAGGACCCGTGGCCCGCGCGACGGAGGCGCTCGCCCGGCTCGATGAGCGGCTGGCCCATTCGCCGGTGCGCGAAGGGTTTGTCGAGCGCCAGCATTTCGCCGATGCCGCCGCCGCGCTCTGGCTCGAAGGCGAACTCGTACATCTTGAGGACCTCGTCCTGCACGACGCTCACATGGACATTCGCACCCCGACCCACGAACTCACCCGCGCCCACGCGGTGCTGCGAACCCGTCGGCGCATTTTTGGCCAAAAGCCGGACTGGGCGCTCAGTCGCGACGGTTTTTTGGCCCTGACCGGCAGGGACGGCGCGATGCCGGCGGCGGAGGGCCAAAACAATCGGGAAGGGGAGGGGGCTGGAGCCAGCCCCGTTGAAGCCGACGGTCGGGACGATGGTGAGGACGATCTTTTGGCTGAAGAATTTGCCGAGATCGATGCTGTACTGGCGCGCTCGTCAAAGATTCTGAGCGGCGCCGACGTGCCGGCGAGGACGCCGCGTTCGGACGAGCGGCCCGACCTGATCTACGACCTCGACTGGAATGAAGAAGAACGGCTCGCCGAATGGCGGGATGTGATCGCCAGAACCCGCGATCTGCCGGTCATCCTGCGCGCCGCCGTCCTGCTCGAGGCCTGGTCGGACATCGAGGTGCTGCAGCATGCCACGTGGCTCGGGCCGCTGTTCGTTGCCGCGCTGTTGCGGCAGGAGGGTCTTGCCGGCAATCACCTCGCCAGCCTGCATCTCGGCGCCAAGAACATTCCACGAGAGCGGCGGCGGGCGCGCAATCGCTCAGATCGGTTGTTGGCTTTTGTCGATGCCATCCACGAGGCAGTGCTTGCCGGGTTGAAAGAGCATGACCGGCTGGTGATGGCGAAAAGCCAAATGGAACGGCGGCTGCGGGAGCGGCGCGTCAGTTCAAAACTTTCCGACCTGGTCGAGCTGGTGCTCTCGCGGCCACTTGTCTCGACTGGCATGGTTCAGAAGGGGCTAAAAGTGACAAAACAGGGGGCGCTGAATCTGGTCGGTGAGCTTGGGCTGCGCGAGATGACGGGTAGGGGAAGGTTTAGGGCGTGGGGGATTGTGTGAGCCTCAGTCGGTCACGATAACATCATCTTTACGAAATTATCTAACTTGACGAACTTACGATCGGTAACCATATTGGTGACAGCAGGAGGTTGTCATCATGGCCGCTCCAAAACGCAGCAATCATAGCGGGACCGCATCCCATGCGGGAGTTGCCGCCCTGAGTTTTACCACGAAGTTGCCGGCACAGGCCGATTTCAAAAAGGTGTTGCTCGAACGCTATCAGGAGGCGATCGCACGCAGCCGCAAGATCGGCCATCGCGTATCGTTCCGGGTAGAGGTCGATCCGGCCGCCGGCGCGCAGACGATCACGCCGGTCGAGGAACAGCCGAGCGCTTCAGATGCTTTTCCCGTCGAGGATACGGGCAAGCCCGACGCTGAGCTTGAAGCGGCGCTCGCCAAGGCGCGCGAACGCGGTCGCAAGCGTGTCGCCGAAATTGTGGCCGGCGAAGACATGCTAAGTGCGGAAGCCTTTGCCAAGCTGCTCGGCACGTCGCGGGTGACGGTCAACGCCAAGCGGCAGAATGGTCAGGTGCTCGGGGTCAATGGCGCCAAGCGCGGCTTCCGCTTTCCTGTCTGGCAACTCGACAAGGACGGTCGTCCCTTCGGGGCATTGCCGGTACTCCATGCGACGTTGGGCGATAGTGCTTGGGCGGTCTATCGATTTCTGGTGTCGCGCCATGGCGCGCTCGATGGGCGGACGGGACTCCGAGCCCTTCAGCAAGGCGATGACGGCTCGGTGTTGGCCGCGGCGGAAGGCATAGCCAGGGGCGATTTCGACTGAATGCCCGGCGTCCCACCTCCACCCGATTTCGGGCGCGCAAAGCTCGAAATCGAGACCATACCGCCGGGGCGGACATTCGGTCGGATCTACTGGAGCACCTATTCTGATCCCCTCGGATACGGGAAGTCGGCGAGCCGTTTCAGCGATCCGCGGCGTCGTGTTGCTGCCAACCGTTTTGGCGTTCTCTACCTCGGCGACTCTCTGAAGGTTTGCTTCCTCGAGGCCGTGCTCCGAGATCGGCGCGAAGGACTATTCGACGACCTCCCGATAGAGGAGGTGGAACTGACCCAACGGCGCTATGCGGAGATCACGACTACGGCGGTCCTTCGCCTAGTCGACCTCAGGGGCGACAATGCGGTCAGGATGGGTGTTCCCACCGACGTAGTTCGGGCACAGCGCCAGAACTTGGCGCGCTGGTGGTCGGTGACGTTTCACGAGCACCGTCTAAGCCTGACGGGATCATTTACCCCTCGCGCCTCAATGGCGCGACCAATCTCGCCATCTACGATCGTTCGACGGGAAAGCTACAGGCGAAGCGCGTTGTGACGCTCCTCCGCGCCGGGATTGGGCCGGCTCTCGATGATTTCAAAGTCGGTCTGGTGTAGTGCCTTGGCCCGGTCGTTGTGGCACGACAAGGGGCTGTGTTGCCAAAGGGATTCCACCGCATCCGGCATTGCGGCCTGCTTGCCGGGTCTGCTCGCAAGGCCAGCCTCGCGCTTGCTGGTGAACTCCTGAACGTCGCTGCACCGTCCGACGATGACACCACGGACAAACCGGACAACTTTCGCCCGCTTGCCCCTGCTGTGGACTGCAGGCACTCCGCCTCCGTCAACGGATCGACGCACGTCTATGGTGACTATCGACTCCGACACAGCCGCGCCCAGCCGCCCACCATCCCGACAACACCGCGCGGAGGCGCAACGAAGCGGTCTGTCCGCATTCAACCCAGAGCTTCCCG
Source organism: Mesorhizobium sp. M0296 (assembly GCF_040321675.1). Lineage (NCBI taxonomy): Bacteria > Pseudomonadati > Pseudomonadota > Alphaproteobacteria > Hyphomicrobiales > Phyllobacteriaceae > Mesorhizobium > Mesorhizobium sp. M0296. Next base: position 43,860 of record NZ_JAMYRZ010000019.1, on the reverse strand, counting down.
ACGGCGGTCGCGCCATCGCCGACATCTGCCGAAATCCGAAATCCCCATAGCCATCGCCCGTGGCCCGCGGGTTTCTTCTTCGGGGACTTTCGTACGCCTGCTGGCGCCCGAAACTCTTATATGGGGATGGTCAACTACAAACGGCATCACGTCGACATTGTCATGTACCTCCGGGGCAATCCGTAGATCCCATTCGATGAGTCCGTTTGCGTGACGCGGTTCGCGAACGAACCCAGTCCACCTTATATTCGGTCAGGGCGCATGCACCTGTTCCATGATCCCGCTTGCGGCGGATTCGGACCCAAGAGACGAAACCATTCTTCAGCAGCGGCTGTTTGAGGCCATGAGTTTCGTCGGTTCGTCTACCGAGGATCTGCCAGGCCTGATCGGTCCTGGAGATTGTTATGATCGATTGGCGTCTACGCTGATGGTTTCGTCAGGAGAGCTCCTTATATAACGACTCCGGCGTTCACGTATTTCCACAGCGCAACAAACAGTTTCCGAGCGAGGGCGATGATCGCCGTCTTCTTGTACCGGCCACCATTCTGGATGACCCGCGCCCTGAACCACTGGCTGAGTGCGGAATTGGGGTTGATGGCGCACCCAGAGCCACGCAACCTGGACAAGCGTCGACCGGAGCCTAGGATTGCCGGACTTCGAGACTCCCTGCTCGCAATTAATCTGCCCACTTTGCCAGGGCGTTGGCACCAAACCAGCGTAGGCGGCAACCTGTCGTCGATTGTCAAACTTGCGCGACAATCCCTCAGACCACAGGACGGCCGCGAACTCCGGACCTATTCCCTTGAGGCTGAGCAGCAGGGCCGGTGTTGGCTCATCTGCCGCGACGAGCAAGGCGTCGCGTGCCTCTTCAACCTCCTTGATCTGCTGGATCAGCAACTCGATGCGATCAAGCTCGCGGCTGATCTGCGCCATGAGCGCTGGCGGCAGTGGACGCCCATCTCCGGTAATGAGGGCGTCGAGGCATTTGCGTCGATCGCCTTTCAACGGTTCGTATCCGGACACACCTTGGCTGAACAAAAGGCCCTTTATCCTGTTGACGTGCCTGATCCGCTCGTTCGTCAGCGCCTTCCGCTCCCGCACCAACCGGCGACGGTCTTCCTCCTCCGGCGTTGGCACTCGCAACATCGCGCAAACCCGAGGCTCGCCGCGCTTGTAGGCCAACAACGCTCGAACCAGTGCTTCCCCGTCAATCCTGTCGGTCTTGGCCCGCCGACGGCGACGCGATGTGGCAATGGATGCTGGGTCGACGACATAACTCTCGATGCCTTCGCGTTCGAGGACCTGATGTATCCAGAATCCATCCAGACCAGCTTCCTGGATTGATATGACCCGGAAACTCTGCCCTGTCCGCACTTCCGCCTTTCGTTGCAGCTCTGCGAAGTGATCGAGCAAACCCGGAATGTCGCCCCCCAACACGAGGTGTCTCGACATTCTCTCGCCCCCACCTGGCGAAAGCGAGGTCACGAGCCATTTTGAACGAGACAGTTCTAACGAGACAAATATTGCGGCAAGATCCTCCAGGTGATGTTTGGCGACTTCACTCTGGCAGAGCGCTGGTCGCCTTCCATCCCCATAGGATCTTCACGGAAGCTGACGTGCAGCTTCTGGTATTCGGGTACCGATCAGCGGACGTCGGATTGCCGACGATCGAAGGTCTTGCAGCACCACGTTAGGATTGTCGGTCACACTATAGACCAGACAAATCACCGACAAGCGAAACCTAGGGGCGCGTATCCCTGCTTGAAGGACTAGCGGCCATCAAATGCCGGCGGCTATTGTCCGCCAATGTCGATCAATCTGGGCCATCATGACGTCGAGATCCGCCGGCAGTTCGGCAGCGACAGCGCGCGCCTCGTCAACAGTCAAGATCCCGAAAACGGCAAGCTAATCTACATCTCGAAGGCGAGTCGCGGACTTTCCTGCGGTCTGATTTGCCAGCACTGCAAGGCGGCACTAGAGCACATCCTGTTTAATCCGGTTCATATCCTGCGGCTTTGAAGTAGTTGGCACATTCGGCTGGCGTGAAGAGGTCGAGGACCGCGCCGACCGCGTCCCACAGGGCCTTGATAGTTCTTTCGGCTTTGGCTCGCATAAGAGCCTTGAGTTTTGAGAATGCGTTTTCGATCGGATTGAAGTCGGGGCTGTAGGGCGGCAGGAACATGAGCCTCGCGCCGGTCGTCTCGATCGCCTCTCGCACGCCGGCCGCCTTGTGGGCAGGCAGGTTGTCCATGATGACGACGTCGCCCTGCGACAGGGTCGGAACCAGAACCTGCTCGACATAGGCTAGGAACACGTTGCCGTTCATGGCGCCGTCGTAGACGAACGGAGCGGTCATGCCCGTCAGCCGTAACGCCCCGGTGAAGGTGGTGGTCTTCCAATGGCCGTGCGGCACACCGGCCCGGCTGCGCTCACCGCGCGGCGCACGTCCCCGCAGACGGGCCATCTTGGTCGACAACCCGGTCTCATCAATGAAGACGAGCTTCGCTGGATCGAGATCGAGCTGGCCGTCGAACCAGGCGCGACGGCGCTTCAGGATGTCGGGGCGGTGCTGCTCCAGTGCGTGTGCGGACTTTTATTGAACGTCCACCCGTGGCCGCGAAGCCATGCGCTCAAGGCCCTGCGGCTGATCCGCACCGACCGCTCGTCCCCCAGCCGCTCTACCATCTCGTTCAGCGTGATGTCCTTGCGCTCACCGATCAGCCCGACGATGAAGGCTTCGTGGGCATCAAGGCTGGACGCACGTCGGCGGCCTTGCGGGCGCGGCATCCGCTCGCCGATCTTTGCCCGTGCGATCCACCGGATCGCACTCGATATGCCGACGCCGAACCGCGCCGCCGCCTGCCGGGCCGACATGCCCGCGTCCGAAGCCTTCAAGACCCGGGATCGAAGATCGCCGCTCAGTGCTCTTCCCATCATCCACCTCCGTCAAAGTGGATGTTGAATCAGCACAGAACGCATCCGTCACATCACAATCGATTCATCAATCACAGGACATGCTCTAGTCCTCAACATGACCTGAAGGCGGCGCACGTCGCAAGGAGATCATCCGATCTGAATTGCGACTTACCATTCCCCGCCAGTTCGTCGCGCATGGCGGGTATGAAGTCCCTGAATGCCGAAGAGCGTGAGATCATCGTCGATCGTGAAACGCTGGAATTCCGCTACCATGGCGAGGTGATACCTGACCTCCATCTCCAGGTCGGGGATACGAATCCCTTCGTCGAGATCGCCGTTACCCACCCTCGGGGAGAGAAGAAGATTTCCCGCCTGAAGAGGCTGAAACCAGCGGCGGCCGTCGAGATCGACCTGTCCTCAGTCCCCCGCAGCAAGCCAGTGCCCTCAGGTTCTCCTTCTTGTGCGCCCGCTCATAGCGCGCATCCAGAATGAGGTACGGGTAAGGTTAGGCAAGCCGCTGCTCATAGAATGCCTCCAGCGCCTCATCCAGCCGCGCCGTCGCCTGGCTCACCGTCGAGGCCGAGAAGGAATGGCCGCACAGCTCCTCGGTGATCGCCTTGACCTTCCGGGTTGACACGCCTTGCACGTACATCTCGACCAGCGCCGATACCAGTGCCTTCTCCGATCGCTGATAACGCTCAAACAACTCCGTCGAGAACCGGCCGGCCCGATCTTGCGGAACCCGAAGCTCCAGCACGCCAACCCGCGTCACAAGCTTGCGTTCGTAGTAGCCGGACCGGGAACCAACCCGCTCCGTCGTCCGCTCGCCTTTCTCGGCCCCGATCGCCTCCGTCATCTCGGCTTCCAAAGCCTCCTGCACGACAGTCTGCAAAACTCTGCGAAAGCCGTCCTCATCCGACAACAGCAACGCTTTCAACTCGCCTCTACTCAGTCTAACGTCTCGCTTGGTCATGGCACTTACCCTTCCACGGGAATCGGTGATCGCAACGTCACCAGCGTGCCATGGCCGCCCTTCGCCTCAGAGCTTTTTGCAGAACCTTCAGGACACTATCTGCGCTCCCGCGAAAGGGACTTCCAAATCGGACTCTTATGTCAGGCGAGAACCACTAGCACCTAGAGGCGGCGTAGTGTTGGGCGATCGTCTCGGCCTGACTGCTTGCTCGTAGGCATAAGCCAATGCGACTAGGCGATGGTCCCCCAGCGGGCGACCAAGCAACTCCATGCCAATCGGCAGATTGTCCGAGGTGAATCCTGCAGGAATCGCCATTGCCGGAAATCCAGTTACAGCGCTAAGGCTGGTGTTCGTTTTTGGCGATACACTGCCGATGAGGGGTGGCCTACTTCGAAGCGTCGGATAAGCTAGAGCATCTAACCCGTGTAAGTTAAAAATACTCAAGAGCTCGCGCTGAATGCCTTCTCGACGCGCGAGCGCGAGGCGGTATTCGGGGCTGTCTTCACCGGCGGAGGTATTCGCATGCTGTAGCTGTTCTCGCAGCTTCGGATTAAACAATCCTTGACTCAAGATCTCCGACAGAGACGACACAGGAGCGCTTGGGATGGCGGCGAGGTAGTCCGCTAGATCGGACCTAAATTCGTAATCCCACACTACACCGTTCGCGACCTCCAGCGGAGTTGGAAGTTCGATTGCAAGAGTGACAGCACCACACTCCTTCAATCGCTTCACTGCAGCTTCTACGACCCCCATCGCCTCCGCATCGTCCGCTTCGCGGAAGAAGTTACCGACGATACCCAGTCGGGCGCCCTTTAGGGCTGCCGCATCAAGTGCTCCAATAAAGGACGGCACTCGACATGCCGCCCCTCTCGTTCTTGGATCGGCAGGATCAGGTCCGACCGTGACGTCAAGCCCCACCGCCAGATCGATTACTGTACGGGCGAGCGGCCCTGCTGTGTCATGCGTATGCGAGTAAGGTATGATGCCCCTGTTACTAGATAGTCCCTTTGTCGGCCGCAACGCAAATAAGTTATTGTAAGCTGCGGGTATGCGGATAGATCCGGCTGTATCGGTTCCGTATGCAATCGCGGCAAGACTGACGGCAGCGGCTACACCGCTGCCTCCACTTGAGCCTCCAGGAATCCTGTTGAGATCGTACGGATTGCGCGTCTGGCCACCCAACGAGCTTGTCCCGGTTATGGTTTCAGCAAGATCATCCATGCTTGCTTTGCCTAAGATGACGGCACCCGCCTCACGCATTTTTTTCACTTGGAAGGCATCGTTCCGTGGCCACAGCTTAGCTAATGCAGAACAGCCGGCAGATGCGGGCATTTCCGATGTCGCAAAGTTGTCCTTCAGGATGATCGGCACTCCGTGCATTGGCCCCCGCACCCGACCAGCCCGCCTTTCATCATCGAGTGCGGCGGCGGCATCATAGACGAACTGATTCAAGCGAATTACTGCGTTAAGGCAGGGACCCTTTCGATCATACGCTTCTATCCTAGCAAGGTAAGCACTGACGACGCCTTGGGATGTTACGCGACCTGAAGCCATCGCAACCTGCAGTTCGGGAATAGTGGCTTCGCAAATCTCAAACGGAATGGGCATTGATTGAACCTTGTATGGGGATTTGTTTGTCAAGCCATTTTGGCTGCCCGGTTCAACCAGCTCCGCTGATTTGAGAGGATCCGAGGGGAGCCCACCATCGCACGCAACAGATGCGCCGCCACCTTGTACTCGGTGGGATCCGTTGCTGATCCCGACCATGAAAAATCCATGCGCCGCAACGCGGTGAGCAGCTTGTGGGCGAGTGCTACGATCATTCGTCTTGCGTTGCGAGTGTCCTGATCAGTCAGGGCGGCGATGATCTCGCCGCTGTCGGCATCCAGTGCAAGAGGCAGCTTGCGCCAGCTGCGACGTGATTTGGTGCCGTGCTTCTCCACCTTGAGCCGTCGGGCGCGGACATGGCAATCGCCCAACAAACGGCATGATCGCCAGGTTACGCCGGAGGGACCAGTGCATGTTCTTGTTGACACCACTGGCCTGCAGGTCTACGGCGCCGGCCAGTGGCTGGAGGATGATCGGGACAGCGAGCGTCTGCCCCATCAGCTGCAGCACCGATTCCAGCAAGCCTTCTGCCTGGTCAGCCGCAGCCAAAACACAAGGCCCAGCGTCAAGGTGGTCTCGATCGCCAGATCAGAATAGCGGGGCTGGCCGCCACGCGTCTTGGCGCTTGCCACCTGAACAGGGCTTCGGGCGTCACCCACAGTCAAACTGCCACCATGACGAAGTCCTGCCTCATATTCTGGCCAGTTCGTCACCCTGAACTTCATCTTCTCGATACGATGGCGGCGCGCGCTATTGTGTTTGAAAGGCATGACTAAACCACAAGCGGTTCCGTGCTGCCTAACCCAGCCCGCTAAACGATCCCTGCACCTTCGGTCGCTGTCAGTTGAGGTCTCGCGGCCACTCCTTCACCTCTCTGCTCTCGACCGCCACCTCGTCGCCGTCGTGAGCGAGCATATGGGTCTCTATTCGCCATACATCGCGAAAAGCCCTGACGGTCGCGCTCACAGCGATACTGGCTTTCCAACTATCGCGTGAGAACGTGTATTCCCAGGTGCAAGTGCCCTCCGCTGAGTTCGGGTCGTCCGGATTGATGCTGAAGCGGTCGACATTTCGCGCCGATTGGGTGATGCCGGTATGCGGATGCAGAATCGTGCCGGCATCGTTGATAACCTGGTGCACGGTGAGGCCTGTGATGTAATCCGTGCAGACAGACCGCTCGAAGGGTTCCGCCTCGACAAGCACCTTCCGCTCCATCGGACGCGCGCTTTCCGGACCGGGAAAGGCGGCCAGCGTGGTATCGAGCGGTTGTGCTTCGCGCACTGGCAGGATTAGCCGGCTTGCCCCGCAATGGATCGACAAGGTTGCTGTCTCCGCCACCGGGAAGACGATGGGCCAATGGGAGGTGGCAACCGCCAGGCGGATGCGCTCACCAGCCTCGAAGCGCTGGCCGCAACATCGCAGCTTTAGTAGGATCGTCTCGACCTTTCCCGGCACCATCGGCTCGATCTCCAGATCGTCATGACGATGGCTGAGGTTGAGGATGCCGAAGCTCACCCGGGAAGCCGCACCGCCCGGGAAAACCTGTGACAGTGTGGCCGAAAGAAGCGCGTTAGGCCTGTCGGATGCGAGCGTCACTTCGAATTCGGGAAAGCCCAGAATCTCGACGGCCTGGGTGAGCGGCTCCGTCTCGAAGATCAGCGCATTGCCTTCCTCGGTCCTCTGGTCGATCGGTTGCGTTGGCACGGCGCCATATCCGCACCAGGAGCCAGAGGACAGGCCTGCGATCTGCGGCGAGCAGATGGTCTGCACCTCGTCCTTTCCCTTTGTTTCACTCAGCCGGTGCGGTGCAAGATGCAGCATCCGTTTCTTCACGCCTGGTCCCGGCCAATACGGTTCAGCAACCCAGCGGCCGGGACGCTCTTCATAGATCGGTGCCGGTCTTGCAGGATCCTGGATCCAAGCCCGCAGCATCGGCTCGTTTTCAATCCCGGTGTCGATCCCCTTCAGATACTGGTCCCACCAGCGAAGACACTCCTGCAGGAACCCGATCCGCGGCCCGGGCTTGGCTAAATGCGGATATTTATGTCCCCACGGCCCGATGAGGCCCTTGCGCTTACCTGGCAGCTTCTCCAGCATTCGGAAGATTGCGTTGGGATAGCCATCGACCCAACCACCCACGGCATAGACCGGGACATCAATGTCGGCATAGTTCTCGCAGACGGAGCCATGCTTATAGAAATTGTCGCGCCGTTGATGCTCGAACCAGTCGTGCACCCAGATGCCGTTGCCGTTGAGCCTCTCCTCCCACATGGCACGCCAGCGGTCGCCGACGATCAGCGGATCGGGTGGAGTCATGGCGCCCGCCCAGGCGGTGGTTCCCCACCTCAGCTTGTCGCACATCATGGCGCCGCCCAGATAATGAATATCGTCGCTGTAGCGATCGTCAGTCGAGCACAGGGAAATGACGGCTTTCAGCGCCGGCGGGCGGCGGGCGGCAACCTGCAGCCCGTTGAAGCCGCCCCAGCTAATGCCGATCATGCCGACGCTGCCCGAGCACCAGGGCTGCTTCGCCAGCCATTCAATGACAGCCAAACAGTCATCCTGCTCCTGCTTCAAGTATTCGCCCTTGCACAGCCCTTCGCTGTCGCCGGAGCCCCGCATATCGACGCGCACGCCGGCATAGCCGTGCCCGGCGAAATAGGGATGCGTCAGCGCATCGCGCTCCACCGTCCCGTCGCGCTTGCGATAGGGCAGGTATTCCAGAATCGCCGGCACCGGATCGGCCTCGGCATCCTCCGGAAGCCAGATTCTGGCGGCCAGCTTCACGCCGTCTGGCATCGGAATCCAGAGATTCTCGATCTCGCGCACTTTGCGCGGGAAATCGGTGACGACGCGTATATCTTCCATGGCTCTCTCCGGATTTTCGGCGCGCCCCGAGTGGAGCGGCTAAGTCGGTGCGGTTGGCGGGACTTCGACAGTCCGGCCCACTGGCAGAAAGGCTTCTGCGGTCGGTGTCGATCCTCCCGCTTTGCTCAACGAGATTGTTTCTCTTTTAGTAGTATGACGTGTGGGGGAGACCGGTTTGCGCCAAAGTGCGTCAGCTGCTGAAATGTGAAGCACACAGAGTAGTTCAGTTTGAAATGAAAGTTTCCGTGACGCCCTTCGGGCCTGATCCAGACAGGGCTGAGATCGGTAAGTATTTGACACCGGCTGGGAATGCGTTGCGCAGGCTTGAGCAACTTAATGACGCGCGGGCAACGCTTCCTTTGCCTTGCGGCGGGCGGATTTCGAGCGTGCGCAGGCAACACGGTGCAGCCGATGGCGACTTCGGTCTGCTGAACGGAACAGGCCGTGGCCCGCAAACGCCGCCCGATGATCGACTTTTATCGGCCTATTCCGGTCTCGGAGCGAGCATTTGCCGTAGCGATTGGAGGCCTGCCATTTCATCCGGCCGTCTCTGCTGATTGCGGCGATATGCTGGTCCCTTTGGCCGGAAGGTCGATCGTCGGTCAGTTCGACCACGTTGACTCGAGGGGGAATGACGATGGCGACAGCCGCGCGCTGTGATCTCGCCGCTGTCGGCATCCCGTGCAAGATGTAGCTTGCGGCGGCTACGACAGGTTGCAGGATCACGGACGGTGCGAATAGGTTCATAGAGTCGACCAGGCCCAGTCGTGGATGCCAACCACCCGCGGCGCTTTTGGCGGCTCGAACCCCGGCCGCGCGGACTATCCGCGCTATAGCCTGTCGCGGCTTGCCGGCATGGCGAGCCTGTCCGGCAAGCGCGAGTCCGGCTCGCCACCTACAGCGAAGCCGATCACCAGCTGGTTTACGCCCGAACCGTACGACGGGCTTTCGGTTGAACCTGTCTCAGGAAGTCTCCCGGTGAAGATCCGGCGCGGCATTGTGAATTCGCGCATCGTAACCGTCGTGCGTGGAGCCGGATTTCTCCCTTGCAGCAGGCATCGGCCGCGACATGACGCTGGGCCTTGTGTTTTGGCTGCGGCTGACCATACGCACGAGTTTCAAGACGGCCTCTAAACGATCCCTGCACCAACGCCCCTTTGCAACAAAACCTCTTGTCCAGCTCCGCGCGATAACAATCTAGTTTGATGTGGGGCGCAGCCGTACATGGCCCGATAGACTTTTGAGAAATGTGATGCCGCGACGAATCCGCACGCTATCGCTATCTCTATAACGGGCAGACTCGAGCTGCGAAGCAGCAAGTGCGCGCGTTCCAGACGAAGTTCCATGTAGTAACGGCTCGGACTGCGTCCTAGTTCACACTTGAAGAGTCGCTCAATTTGACGGCGTGTAACGCCAGTCCCTGCCACCAGTCCCTCTATCGACTTGGGATCGCCGATATGTGCTTCCATCTGATCGATGACTTCGATGACTGCCCTATGATTGAACCGTACGCGGGAACTTGGCGGGAAGCGTTGACGGTCCCCAACCGAGCGAACACGACATGCGACGGCCCTCTCGCAGATGCGATTTACGACGGCAGCCCCATAATCGCGCCTAACAAGATCCAGGAATGTGTCAAAGGATGCGTCTGCGCCAGAGCAGGTATACAGCTCACCATCTTTCTCGAACGCCGCCTGCGTCGCTATAACGCCTGGGAATTCCTCCAGAAATAGCGGGAATTGCTCCCAGTGCACTGCGCAGCGACGACCTTCTGCAACGCCAGCTCGAGCAAGCACTAGGGTTCCGCCGCCTATGCCGACAAGGCGCGTGCGGCGGTTACGGCACTCTCGGAGCCAAGCATGCAACTGGTTGTCATGGCGAGGTAGGGAGCGACCTCCGCACACTATCGCGACCGGGGCTGCGGGCGATAGCCGGTTACGGTCACGCTCCGATTGCAATCCGACGGCTGAGCTTATGGTGATGCCGCAACTCGACACCACAGGTTGTCCGTCGCCCGAAACAACCTGCCAACCGTAGGCGTTTCGCCCCGTCACTTCATTGGCCAGCGTAAGCACTTCAATCGCGGAGGAAAACGCATGCAGCGAAAAAGCCGGAAGCAGGAAAAAGTTAAACCTGGCGGGCATGCTTTCCAGCCCTTGCTTTCGGGTCTCGTTGAATCGACCCACGGAACCCCGCGCAGCGTCGAGCGCCGTCGGCCGTTGCAAAATCGAATGTCCTGTCTTCACACGAATAGCCTGAGTACGTTCATTGCTCCCGACCAGATTCTCACGCGGAGTGGATAGGGCGGCGCTCCCACAGGATTGTTCTATGTCACCTAGCTAGGAGCCGGGACCTAACAGCTGATAACGCCGACTTCTTGTACAACGCCGAATCTGTTCGACGGCCGCCAGCCCGACGTCGACCGTCCGTTCACCTCGGGTAGTTCTCAGTTGCATCTAACATTTAAGCTAAGCTTGTTCATGAAGTTAACTTCGTTATTCTACAGCAAAGCTATTTGCGCAAGCGGCACAAGGTTCACATCGGTGAAGTTGCAAATCATCGATATTCTAAACTGAGCTCGGCGAGCTCGTCCCAGAGGCTTTCGGCAAACCCTCGCAGCACCATCAACTCGAATTCAAGCTCAGCGGTTCTTGTGATGCCGACCGCGATATGGCCGATTAGCGTGGTCGTCGCATGGCCGACCGGAAAGACGTTCAAGTCTAGGTCCACCGCTGTACCCTTGGCGAGCACCAAGGCGGCTTTGGCGCCCGAAATCGCTATTCGAACGCGGCCGTGGCTCTGGTCGACCACGTCTGCATGGGGCTTCAGCTTATGCAGGATGTCGACGAGATCTCCTGGCGACCCTATCTCGTCGCCCACGATGAAATATTGGCCCGGCGACATGCTTCTAACAGCAAGGGCATCACACTCAAGCGCGGCAACAATAATGCCAGCGACATTGCCGCTCCCGGTTGCAGAGAGCGCCTGCAGCACAAGGCCTTCCGGAAGTGCGGTCAGCGTCACGTCTGTCGAGAGGATGGGGGGCTTGCTACCCAGCGCAAAGCGGTGTTCGATCGGGAACATGGACATCGGGACCTCAGACTTTCAGCTTTTCGTTGGCCGGATCGACAAACGTCGGGTTGCAGAGGCGAGCGGTCGTGTACTCGTTGCGAATGCCGTTCCATACCTGCACTTCCTCGCCATGACGCGATGCGCCGCGCTTGACGAGCGCCAAGCCGATGGTCGAGCCGACATGGGGCGAGTAGCAACTTGAACTAACGTAGCCCTGGTCGTTTTCCAGCATTGCCGCCGCACCCTTTTCGAGAATATGCGAACCGCTGCGAAACGAGGTAGCGGGATCGAGCGGCACGACCCCGACAAGCTGATGGCGGTTCGGGTTGTTAAGCCCCTCGCGCTCCAGCATGCGCTTGCCAATGAAATCCGCCTTCGTGGCCGACACCATCCGGCCGAAGCCGAGATCACCGGGCACGATCGTGCCGTTGATTTCGTTGTGCGTGACATGCCCCTTCTCGATACGAAGTACCGACAGAGTTTCGACACCATAAGCACAGATGTCATGTTCCTTGCCGGCTTCCATCAGGGCATCCGCCACTGATTCCCCAAAACCCGCGGGAATGGCCAGTTCATAAGCCAGTTCTCCTGAGAAGGAGATGCGGAACAATCGTCCCGTAAGCCTGTCTCCGAACAGTGAGACCTCTTTGGCTCCTAGAAATGGGAAAGCATCGTTGGAAATGTCCTCGTCGACGATCTTCTGCAGGATGAGGCGTGCCTTCGGTCCGACAATTGCCATTTGCGCCCACTGATCGGTGACGGAAGCGAGCCTCACGTCGAGTTCCGGCCACAGCGCCTGCGAGCAGAATTCCAGGTGGTTTATGACCCCCGCCGCATAGGCGGTGGTAGTAGTCATGAAGAAGCGATCTTCCGCGAGCCTGCTGGTCGTGCCGTCATCGTAGATGAACCCGTCTTCGCGGAGCATTAGGCCGTACCGGGCCTTGCCGACGGGCAGTTTCTTGAAGGCATTGCAGTAAATGCGGTCAACGAATTCCGCGGCGTCCTTGCCGGTGATCTCGATTTTGCCGAGCATCGAGACATCGCAAAGGCCGGCATTGATACGAACATTCTTCACTTCTCGGTCGACACTTTCGCGCCAGCCGGTCTCTCCGGACCGGGGAAACCACGCAGAACGATACCAGAGACCCGTCTCGACGAAGGTCGCACCGATCTTTGCCGCCCAATCATGCAGCGGCGATTTGCGTACTGGCTGGAAATGTTTTCCATGCGACGTGCCTGCAAGCGCACCGAATGAAACCGGCGTGTAGAAGGGGCGGAACGTCGTGGTGCCCACATCGCCAGGAGAAACACCACGAGCTTCCGCCAGCAGACCGATGGCATTGACGTTGGACAGCTTACCCTGATCGGTCGCCATGCCGTTGGTGGTGTAGCGCTTGGCAAGCTCGACATGCCCGTAGCCTTCACGGACGGCGAGGCCAATATCCTTGCGATGTACATCATTCTGATAATCGATGAAGGCCTTGCCCTTCACGCCGGGAATGGTCCAGAGCGGTTTGCTTGGGGGAGCGATGATGTCGCCTTCGACCGCGCCGAAGGTTGCCGCTTCCGCCTTCAGGTCCAACAATTCAAGCAACGCCGCGGCCTTGGCGGAGCCGGCTTCGAGGCAGTAGGCGATACCGTTTGCCGCCGCGCTGGCGCCGGCCAGTGAAAGCCCCTTGCGGTCCTCGTCCGCCACAAAAGCGCCGTCTGTATCCGACCACCGAGGTTTGCCCCCCCGATGGAAGGCGAGGTTGATGACCGGGCTGAAGCCGCCGGAAACCGCCAGCGCGTCGACGGCCAGTTTTTCCGTCCGGCCGTCCTTGAAGATGGTGATCGACGAAAGCGCCTTTCCACCTTTGGCGTCGGAGACGAAGCCACCACGAATGATCCGGGCGGAACCGGTGTAGCCGGCGACCGCCGCGCCCGAAGCCCGGCTGTCGATGATCGCCGCAAGCCGGACGCCAGCCGTTACGAGATCGCGAGCTAGGGCATAACCGCTGTCATTTGTGGTGAAAATCGCCACGGATTTGCCAGGCGCAAGGCCGTACCGGTTGAGATAGGCGCGCATGGCGCTTGCCAACATCACGCCAGGAATGTCGTTGCCGCCGAAGACGAGCGGACGTTCTTCCGCGCCGGTGGCGAGAATCGCCTGCTTCGCGACGATGCGCCACAACCGCTCGACCGGCGCTTCGGCGCGCGGGTCGGCAACATGCTTCTGCACGCGCTCGATCGCTCCGAAGACATTGCCGTCATACCAGCCGAAGGCCGTCGTGCGAGAGAGAAGCTGCACGTTGGGCAGACTTTCAAGTTCGGCGATTGTCTGACGGACAAAGCTCAAGGCGGTCAGGCCGCCGATTATGGCTGCCTCGGACAAAAGGCCGCCGCCGATCATCGAATTCTCGTCCACGAGAATGACACGGGCACCGGCGCGACCCGCCGTGAGCGCCGCCGCCAGGCCGGAAGCCCCGCCGCCAATGACCAGCAGTTCGCAATGCGCCCAGGACTTTTCATAGCGGTCAGGGTCGGTCTCGTAGCTCGCCTTCCCGAGGCCCGCCGCCTTTCGGATGAAGGGCTCGTAGAGCTTTTCCCAAAGGCCCGCTGGCCACATGAAAGTCTTGTAGTAGAAGCCGGCGGAGAGGAACGGCGACAGCAGACCGTTCAAGGAGCCTATATCGAAATCGAGCGAGGGCCAGCGGTTCTGGCTCTGCGCCACGAGGCCCTGATAGAGCTCCTGCATGGTGGCGCGGGTATTAGGTTCCGTACGTCCGCCCTGGCCGATAGTCATCAGCGCATTGGGTTCCGATGCGCCAGCCGAGAGCACGCCGCGCGGCCGGTGATATTTGAACGAGCGACCCATCAGCATCTGGCCGTTGGCCAGCAGGGCCGATGCGAGACTGTCGCCTTCGAGGCCAACCATGCGTTTGCCGTCGAAGGTGAAGGAAAGTTGCCTGGAGCGATCGACGAGACCACCCTTCTCAAGACGATAGGATGTCATTTCGCGGCCTCCTTGTGGGCGGCAGCGTCACGCACGCCTTCGATTTCATGGGTCGCGGTATCGCGGCTCACCACCAGCCAGCGGCGGCATCCGGACGTGTGATGCCAGTATTCCTTGTAGGCGCCACGCAGGTTGTCGCGCAGGTAGACATAGTCGAACCATATCTCCCGCGATGCGTCCGCGGCGGGACGAGCCAGCGCTTCTCCCTTGATCGTGAATTCTTCCTTGGGCCGTTGCCCGCAATGCGGGCAGGGGATGAGGCTTGCCATTTCGGTGTCCTTGCTTTCCCGGAAATCAGTGGAGGTTCGGTTGGGCGCCTTGGCCCTTCTCGTCGATGACATAGCCGCGCTCGAACCGGTCGAGACGCATTTCGCGGGTGACGGCATGCGGCTCGTTCAGGGCGATGAGGTGAGCGAAACAGAAGCCCGAGGCCGGCGTGGCCTTGAAGCCGCCGTAGCACCATCCCGCATTGAGATAGAGATTGTCGATTGACGTGCGGTCGATGATCGGCGACCCATCCATCGACATGTCCATGATGCCGCCCCAGGACCGAAGGACCCGAACGCGCGAAAGAGCTGGGATCATCGCCTTGCCGGCTTCGATGACGTGTTCGACCGTGGCGAGATTGCCGCGCTGGGCGTAGGAATTATAGCCGTCGATATCGCCACCGAACACAAGGCCTCCCTTGTCGGACTGCGAAACGTAGAAATGTCCGGCGCCGAAGGTAACAACACAGTCGATGAACGGCTTCAGGCCTTCCGAGACAAAAGCCTGCAGCACATGACTCTCGATAGGGAGCCTCATGTCGGCCATCGCGGCTACCTGGGAGGAATTGCCGGCAGCTGCCAGTGCGAGCTTGCCACAGCCGATGAAGCCCCTGGAGGTCTCGACACCGATCACTTTACCGTTGGCACGGCGTATTCCCGTGACTGCGCATTCCTGGATGATGTCGACGCCCATCGAATCGGCGCCACGAGCATAACCCCATGCGACGCCGTCATGCCGGACAGTGCCGCCGCGCCGCTGGAGCAGGCCGCCCTGAATGGGAAAGCGCGCATTCTCAAAATTCAGGAAGGGAAGCTTTTCTCGCACTTGTTCGCGATCGAGTAGATCGGCATCTACGCCATGCAGCCGCATGGCGTTGCCGCGTCGAGTATATGCATCGCACTGCGCATCGGAGTGGAAGAGGTTGAGCACGCCGCGCTGCGAGACCATGGCGTTGAAATTGAAATCCTGTTCCAGTCCTTCCCAAAATTTCATGGAAAGCTCATAGAAAGGGTTGTTGCCGTGCAGAAGATAGTTCGAGCGGATGATCGTAGTATTGCGGCCGACATTGCCTGAGCCGATATAGTTCTTTTCCAGAACAGCGACGTTGCGGATGCCGAATTCCTTAGCAAGATAATAGGCCGTAGCAAGGCCATGACCGCCGCCACCAACGATGATTACATCATAATGAGGCTTCAACGCCGGTGCATGCCATGCCGACTTCCAGGCGGTGTTGCCGCGAAGTCCGTTCACGAAAATTGAGAAAGCTGAGTAGCGCATTGGTCTCGTCCGCCTCGTTCGACTTTCCATAGCGGGAAATTTCGGTTACGAGTTGCACAAGACGGCCAAAAAAGGACACGTAGAAGCCATGAACCGGCAAAATAGCCGATTGAGCCAGACTGTAGGGTTTCTACTTTTGCCCGGGTTCGCGTTGATGTCCTATGCCTCGGCAACGGAGCCCTTGCGCGCCGCAAACCTGTTGGCAGGGCAGTCACTCTACGATGTCGAGACGCTATCCTTGGACGGCGCCCCGGTCGCAAGCTCATCCGGCGCCATCGTTCCCTGCCGACGGATGGACCAGTCGCGGCTCGACACTATCTTCGTATGCGCGGGCGGTAACCCGTCGATATTGGGTTCGCCTGCACTTTATACGGCTCTTCGGCAATTCTCTCGAAGCGGCGCCAGGATAGGGGGAATTTCAGGCGGGCCTTACATTCTAGCAGCGGCCGGTTTGCTCGACGGACGAGACTTTACGGTTCACTGGGAACATGCGGCTGCTCTCAAAGAAGCTTTCCCAAATCTCAAGCCGAGGCAGGCTCGTTTCGTTCTGGATGGCAACCGCATAACATGTGGCGGCGGGGTGGCACCTTTGGACATGATGCACGCCCTCATTGCCGACAGAATGGGAGCCGATTTTGCCCGCCGTGTCAGTGATTGGTATCTTCACACTGCTGTAGCGGAGCCGACCGCGCCGCAGCGGGCTTCTGCCGCAGAGCGTTTTGGCGTCAACCATCCCGTCTTGCTTAATGTATTGGCAAAGATCGAAGCGGCCATCGAACAGCCGCTGGACCGGGCGCAGATAGCCGCGTATGTGGGCGTAAGCACGCGCAATCTTGACCGCCTGTTCTCCGAGCATCTCAAGGCAGGCTACACGGAAGTCTGTCGAAATTTCCGGCTCGTCCACGCGCGCCGGCTTCTGCAGCAGAGCCCTCTGTCGATTTCCGAGATTGCATTTGCCACGGGCTTTTCAAGCGCGGCGCATTTCTCCCGTTGCTACTCGGCGTTTTTCGGCAAAAGCCCGAAGAGAGATCGGCGTTGATGCAGACGGGATGCTGCGACCCGCATCGCCCGTATCAACCTGTCCGATTTGTTTCGAACAGACCGCCTGCAACTCCTTGATGATCTTGGCGACCCAGCATCCGTCATGAGCTCCCGCGGAACAATGAAGGATATCGCGCCATTGGTTTCACAGGGATTGGTCCCGCGGATCGGTAGGCCTATGCCGCCTTCTCCGGGAAGATAGTATCGGAGATTGACCGAATAGCTGCGCCGTCGGGCATTCTGAACCTGCTCAAACACAACCGCGGCATTCACGTGCTGAACGAAAGGGTGGCCTATGCAACACTGTGCGTTGTTCTCGATCAGTTGCTGACATTCAGCTTCCGGGAGCATAAAAATCAGCGCTATGCTGCCTGCGGGCGGCCCATTGGTGCACGCCCCCCACGCCCATCCACAATTGTTGCTGCAGGGGCGGCAGATTCCTTCTGCACACATGGATCAACGCCGGCCTGAAACCATCATATAAACGATATAGCCCGCCGTTCGGCGGGCAAACTCCGGATGCCCGGCCGGTGGCGCTGGATGAGAGGCATCTGTTTTGCCCTGATCCCGCAGTGAGCGGCCGCTGTAACGGTTGGTCGGCTTCATATTTCGTTGAGGTCTCAGCGATTAGCGCGTCGAGGCCCTATCGAAGAAGCGGCGACCCGGTCCACAACCCACAATTTTGCGCTTGCGGGCGTCGATGCTCGATTGCCCGCTGGCTCATATGGCTCAGCCGAGCCAGTGGAGAAGCGACCGTCAACCAACTTGGACATGTTGGTTGGCGTTTTTACCGACGGGTTTGACGAAAATCCAACACCAACCCATTCAAGGTCGGAAGATGCTGGGTCTTAGACCGCAAAGCCAACAAGGGGTAATCCATGGCCTTTCCTAATTCGTCGCCTTACGTGATTATCGGCGCTGGCATCCATGGCCTGTCTACCGCATATCATCTGGCTCTGGCCCTCAAGAAAGCCCGCAAGGGTTCGGGCACGGACATTCTTGTGATCGATAAGAGCGGCATCGCGGCGGGAGCATCTGGCATTGCCTGCGGCGTTGTCCGCAACAATTACTTTCAGCCTGCGATGCGCGAGCTCATGGCACACTCAGTTAGCGTTTGGGAGAGCGACGCCGAAGCCTATCAATACAACCCGGTCGGTTACATGCAGATCAGCTCGGAATCGATGCACGAAGACGTTCGCAGCATCTATGAGCAGCAAAAGGCCATCGGCTATTCCTCGGTATTTGTTGAAGGCAAAGCAGACTGCGACGCCTACATGAAGGACTTATTTTCGGATTGGCAGGCAAAGAACATCACCTCCGTGCTTCACGAAAAGAAGGGCGGCTACGCCCACAACGCAGCGGCGATCTACGCGCTGGCGAAGAAGGCAGAAAGCGAAGGTGTCCGTATCCTGACCGGGGTGAGGGTAACTGGCATGATCTTCGCAAACGGATCAAGCTCGGCCGTGACTGGCATTGACACCGATCAGGGCCACATCACATGCGACTATCTCATCGTCGGAGCAGGCCCGTGGGTCCGCGATTTTTGGCGTATGGCGGAGCTACCGCAGACCGTCACGATCAAGAGCAAGGATGGACAACTCCATGGCGGTATCCCCATGTGGCGGTTTTGGCAGCTTGAGGAGGGGGTACTCGGTGTCGACCCTAACACCTTCAGGACCAACGATGGCAAGATGCCGCCGGTCATCCACGTCGACACGGACGCTCCGCTTTACTCCACCGTCGACGGAAGTCTGATCACGGAGAAGATGTGGGGGATCTACTACAAGCCTGACTTCAATTTCGGCGGTGTCCAAGGTGGTGCAATGCCTTACAAGGTCGAAACACCGGTGGACGAAGTTCAGATCGATCCCTACGGCCCGTCTTCGCCGGAATTCATCGCTAGCGAGGAATTCGCCCATATGTGGGTCTCGGCACTGGCTCACTGCAACAGACGGTTTGAAGGTACGATGGACAAGTTCCACCGCGAGCCGTCGGGCGGCATCGGTTGCTTCACACCGGACAACTTCCCCGTCTTCGAAGCACTCCGTGAGAACGTCTACATGATCGCCGACTCCAACCACGGTTACAAAATGATCGGCGTGGGCGCGCTTGTCGCAGGAGAGGTCCTGGGTCACGAATCTCGCCTGCTAAAGCCGTTCCGCCTAGGCCGCTATGAAAAGGGTGAGCTGCACCCAACCTCGAACAGTCCTTATCCTTGGAGCTAATCGGGTTGGACAAGCGCTTCGCGCCGGACGCCTGGAATCCGCGGGCCGGCGCGTGAAGATGAACCATGCTCAAGGAAAGCGAGTTCAGTGATCCAAGGCTTAAGAACCAAAACATGGCGCCATCAATACCTTGCCGCCGGTGGACAAGCAGAATTGGTACGGTCCGCGAGCTCCGACTTACATCATCGCCCTCGAAGGGAATCCACCGTCCGGTCGCGAGCAGATCGACATGAAGCTGCTGACCAACTTGCCGGTCGACGATCTCTCCGTGGCTGTCGAAAAGCTCGGCTGGTAAGCCCTGCGCTGGAAGCGGAGGGGAGAACCATGCGTCCCGAATTCGCCCGCGTTTCCGAGGCTCAGGTCGCCGCTTACCTGCTGCAAATCGCCAAATCGCATGCTTGGCGGCTATCTCGCTCGCATCGGTGATCCGCGTCCTGTCGACATGGTCTCTTCTGGCGCGGCATGACCCGCTTCGGCACCAGCATTGGATGAGACCGACGATGTGGGAAACCGGACACTTCAGCGCAGGGTTAACGCCTGGCGATTGTCTGGAACGGCTGTTTTGAAAATCGCTTGCTGAGGGTTCCGCCTGAGGATGGGTTATGATCAAGGTCCGGATGTGGACGCGGCAGAGCCTTTGGCCGGATGCCGCAGATCGCCAAGGAGACAAGCTCTCTCGAATGATTTGACGGACTCAGAGTGGGATCAGCTCGCGACGCTGATGCCCAAACCTGGCTAGGGCCTGTTGAGATTCAGGATTCCACTTTGAGCCTGATTATGATTCAAGCTTTGAATGGCGCGATTTGTACTGACGGACGCCCAGTGGGCGAAGATGGAACCGCATTGTCTGGGCAAGCCGACGGACCCCGGACGAAGCGGAAGCGACAACCGCCGCTTCATCGAGGCGGTGCTTTGGATCGTGCGGACAGGAAGCCCTTGGCGTGATCTTCCGGCCTTTTTCGGCAACTGGAACACCGTCTTCAAGCGATACCGCGACTGGGTCAAAGCCGATGTTTTCATTCGGCTTTTCGAAGCCTGCTCGGACCATCCGGATATGGAATACGCCATGGTCGACGCCACCATCGTCAAGGTCCACCGCCACGGACAGGGCGCAAAAGGGGGACTCAAAGCCAGGCCATAGGCCGCTCCAAGGGAGGTATGACGACCAAGATTCTTGCTCTCACCGACGCGCTCGGCAATCTCGTGCGCTTCGTCCTGCTGCCCGGCCAGAGGTTCGACACGGTGGGCGTCGCCCCGCTTATCGACGGTCTCTCTTTCGATGCGCTGCTCGCCGATAAGGCCTTCGACAGCAACGCTATCATCGCTGACCTCAACGAGCGCGGCACCAAGATCGTTATCTCCCAGCATCCCCGTCGCACCGTTCCCCTTCTGGTCGACGAAGAGATGTACAAATGGCGTCATCTGATCGAAAACTTCTTCTGCAAACTCAAAGAGTTCAAACGTATCGCCATGCGCGCCGACAAAACCGACCAGAGCTTCAACGCCATCATCCATCTCGCCGCCGCCGTGATAAACTCCAGATGAATCTCAACAGACCCTAGAACGGCCGTCAATTCGGAGGAGAACAAGACATGCACGTCATAGCGCTTCTGAAATCCGAAATGTTCGACGTCGAGATTGGTGGCCGGAAAGGCTCGATCTCCGACATCTTCCCGGCCTGGAATGCACATGACCGATTTGGCATGGTTATCGACAGTCCGCTCGGCGGTCTCGGTGCGACGCACCTACTGCAGATCGCGATCACTTCTTTTTACGATATAAAGCCCAGTCGTCGCGCCGAGCGGAAGATCTATCCGGAAATCTACGCGTTGCATTCAGGCAAGGGGTATGGCGCCCATACAGCGTTCGACTTCTGGCCTCGGCGGCGCGAAAAGATACTGCCGGATGACCCCCGCACCGTCCTAGATGCCATTAACGATTGCGGCATCACTAGGCTCGCCGTGCCAGACCGACTGCCACAAGATATAGAACATCGACCGAAGGAAGAGGACGCAGCGCTCGACCGAATCGTCACGGCAGTCGCCTATTCGCCCAGCGGCCGTGTCGGGAGACCTGATTTTATCGTCTCTGGCAACGACAAGCGCACCGAGTATAATCCGGGCCGTGTGTTGCGCCCGCCGGTAGTCCGTGAACCTGCCCCTCAACACAGGGGCGTGCTGATCAAGGAAGTCGATCCGAGTTACCGAAACTGGCTATTGGAAAGGGATGCCGATATCGGCGAAGTGGACCGCCTAGCCGCCGAACGACGGCGCGAAGCCATCCGAAATGGACAGGGTCTCGTTACCGAAAGTTATCGCTTCATTTCTGTGATTGACGCGCTGCGGTGTCTGTAGTTGGCACTCCCCCATCAACGGCATTTACGGCGAACTCGATTGGACCGTTCACTGATAAGGCCTTGATCCTGATGCGAGCAGCATTGATTCTTGAACCCGGATCCGGAAGTGGCTTGTATACAAAATTGTCCCAGGAGTGGCCACATCTATGAATCTTGGCGGCAACGAAAAACGACCTGAGTGCGTCGAGTTCTTGCTGCTCGATCTGTTTTCCATGATGTCGGTGACCTGCGCGATTGAGCCGCTGAGGGCGGCCAATCGACTTCTCGGATTTGAGGCCTATAGCTGGCGCTTCTCTTCGGAGGATGGGTCAGCAGCCCATGCCTCCAACGGAATCTCCGTAAATGTGAACGAGCGCTTCGGCACTTCCGATGCACCCGAGTACCTGTTCGTCTGCGCAGGCATGACGTTCGTCGCGAAAGACCAGACCCGGTTGAATGTCATGTTGAAAAGGCGGGCACGCGAAGGGTGCCATATGGGCGCGCTGTCCATGGGCACCGTTTTTCTTGCCCGCGCAGGGCTGCTGACCGATGCGCGATGCACCCTGCACTGGGAAGGGCAGCCAGCTTTCCGCGAGGAATTTCCGTTCATTGAACTAAGCAATCAACTCTACGTCATCGACATGAACAGGTACACGTGCGCTGGCGGAACCGCCTCTCTCGACCTGATCCTGCACATCATCACGCAGGCACACGGCGCGGTTCTGGCACGGTCCATCGCCAACCAGTTTCAAGTCGAGCGTATCAGGACTGGGAATGTCGAACAGCGATCGGGCAGCTCCGTCCGCCTCGACACGCTGCCTCCGCACCTGGCCCAGGCCGTCGGACTGATGATGCGCAACTTCGAGAAACCTTTGAGTATCGGTTCAATCGCCCGCACCTTTGGATTGAGTGTCAGGAATCTCGAGCGTCTTTTTCAGCGGCACACAGGTTACCCGCCCGCCCGCTACTACAAGATCATTCGGCTCGAACACGCCCGGGATCTGCTGCTGCACACTAATCTTGCAAATGTTGATATCGCCATCGCGACTGGGTTCTGCTCGAGTTCCTATTTCTCAGCCTCGTATGCCGAGCATTTCGGACACACGCCGTCTCAGGAACGTCAGTAAATCCAGAATGGTGAACCGAGCGTATATGTCGGCCGCCTTCCGGAAGTTGCGGAGTTCCTTCCGCTCACGCAATTCCGACACTTGACTCCCTGACTTAGTTTGGTGGTTGGTCGTATAGACGGGACCCCTTAACGCTGGTGTCATCAAGACACTGTCGTCGCACCGCACTTTTCAACCGACTGGTTCACCGTGCGGCCGTGCGGCCGTCGTCCAGATCGAAGGATCGATCTATCGGCTCTCAGCACTGCGCGCCGAGCTCATCCCCAAACACCTGCTAGCCCTCATCACGCCACCGACACTAACCCACAGCGATTAGGGCCGTGCCGCCGCGACACCATGGGCAGCATGATGAAGACCTGCAACACACTCGGTCTCAGCTTCTGGGATATCTCGGCGACCGCCTCGGCGTCCCTAGCACCAAGATCCTACCGCTTCGGCGTTGGTGCATGGATCGTTCAGGTCTGAGTTAGGCAGGACGGAACCGCAACAGCCCTTGTGGTTTAGTCATGCCTTCCAAACACAATAGCGTCCGCCGTCATCGTCTCGAGAAGATGAAGTTCAGGGTGATGAACTGGCCAGAATATGTGGCAGGACTTCGTCATCGTGGCAGTTTGACCCTGTGGTACGCCGGAAGCCCTGACCAGGTATCAAACGCCAAGACGCAATACGCGTGGCGTCCCGCCCCGCTATTCTGATCTGGAGGCGGTGCTGCAGCTGATGGGGCAGACGCTCGATCATACCACCCTGAGGCGCCGAGTATAGCGCGACACGATCTGGGTTTCCTGCGATACGCGCTCTCACGTTGATGGCCGTGCTGCAGTCGGGCGCGGACATGGGCGGGAGATTACGAACTGCAGCCCACCCCGCGCGATGCATTTCAAACCGTGCGGCTTTGTGCTGCTCGCATTTCAGCAGTCGCCGCATTTTGACGCAAGTTCTCTCTCCCTGGGGGTATTATTCCAAGGTGCCAATAATCACGCGACTCGATCGTGGTATCGACAAGGCACAAAACAAGCGCGGGTTAGTCGCACCGCTAGCTAAAAGGGGAACTAAACATGACAATTTCTCGGCGCGAAATCCTCAAGGCCGGTTTGGCCGCCGGAACGGCTCTATCGATCCCTTCTGTCCTGCGGGCGCAATCTGCACCAGCTGCCACGCGAACAGTGCACATGGTTAAGACGCACGGCTTGAGCATCTTCGACCCAATTTATACTGCGACGAATGTTACAGCAGACTACGGGGCGGCAATTTACGACACACTGTTCTCGCTCGACGCGAAGTTCATGCCACAGCCGCAGATGGTAAGGAAATGGGGCGTTTCCGACGACAAAAAGACTTATACCTTTGAGCTACGCGACGGTTTAGGCTGGCATGATGGCACTCCCGTCACCGCGGCAGACTGTGTTGCGTCGATCCGTCGCTGGGGCCAGGTGGCCCCAGGTGGGCAAATGATCATGGCGCGCGCCAGCGATGTCTCCAAGAAGGACGATAAGACTTTCAAGATCGTACTCAAGGAGCCCTTGGGCCCCCTGGTCGATATCCTGGGGGATCTTACGCCGCCGTGTCTGTTTATCATGCGCGAGAAAGACGCGAACCGGCCCGCAACCGAGCAGGTGACCACGACCATCGGCTCGGGACCATTTAAGTTCAACGAAGCTCTTTCCAAACCCGGGGCAAGCTACACCTTCGATCGAAACGAAAACTATGTACCCCGTAAAGAGCCGTCTGACGGTATGGCCGGCGGAAAGATCGTGAACGTCGATCGCGTCATTTGGGAAGTTATCGCCGACCAGCAGACGGCGATGGCGGCTTTGCAAGCGGGTGAGATTGATTATTACGAGACGCCGCCGGCTGACTTCTATTCCTTGATCGAGAGCGATCCCAATCTCGAACTTCAGGTTCGGGACACCGGCCAGGACGCCGTCTTACGTATGAATTTCCTGCAGCCACCATTTGGCAATATCAAGGCGCGCCAAGCGATCCTCCACCTCATTGATCAGGAGGCGTTTATGCGCGTCATGGCCCCCGACCCAAAATACTCCAGTGCCATAACTTCGATCTTTGGAAGCACCCCACCTTATTCGAACGACGAAAACACTGGATGGTACAAGAAGGGAGGTAACCCGGAAAAGGCCAAGCAGCTTTTCCAGGAGGCCGGCTACGCGGGTGAGAAGATCGTTATTCTCGATCCGACGGACTGGCACGAGGGAGACAACGCCTCGCAACTATTGGCTTCGACGCTGCAGAAGATTGGGGTCAATGCCGAACTCGCGGCTATGGATTGGGGCGCGCTCTCCGTTCGTCGGGCAAACAAAGGCCCGGTTGAGGACGGGGGCTGGAACATCTTCATTACGACCGAAAATGATTACGGGCTCAGCAATCCGCTCACAGATCCCATGCTACCCGCGAATGGCGACCAGGCTTGGTACGGCTGGCCGAAGAATGACGAATATGAAGCGCTGCGCGCCAAATGGGCAAATACCGAAGCGGTCGAAGAACGAAAGGACCTGGCCCGCAAGATGCAGGCAATCTGGTGGGACTTCGTCGGCGATGTGAGGTTGGGAAAATACGTTGTTCCTATCGCGCGCCGGAAGACCCTGACTGGACTGATTGGCATGCCGCAGCTGGTCCCGATGTGGAACATGAAGAAGGTTCCGGCGTAATGACTGGCTATATCGTTCGAAGAATTGTTTCGACCATCGCCGTTATGGCGATGGTCGGGATCTTCGTGTTCCTGCTTCTCAGGCTTGCACCGGGCGATCCGGCGGCGATTCTCGCTGGCAGGTCGGCCACGGAGGAGATGATCGCCGGCATCCGCGAGCAGCTGGGACTGAACGATCCCCTACCGCTTCAGTTCATACGTTGGGTGCGGGATATGCTCGGCGGCGATTTCGGCATCTCGATATTCTCCGGGCGACCGGTTCTTGAGCTGATCTCGCAGCGGCTTGAACCGACGCTTTCCCTGTCAGTCCTGACGATGATCCTTTCGGTGTCGGTCGGGGTCTCTTTCGGCATCCTTGCCGCTTGGCGAACTGGCGGTCTCATCGACCGCCTCCTGGCGGCCTTTTCCGCAATTGGTTATTCCGTCCCGGTGTTTGTCATCGGCTATTTCCTCATATACGTCTTCGCGATCAGGACACACTGGTTGCCGGTCCAGGGATATAAGCCGATCGAAATTGGTCTCTGGCCCTGGTTCGTGCACCTGATCCTGCCCACCGTGGCCTTGGGCCTCGGCTACATTGCATTCATCGCCCGGGTTACGCGGGCGAGCATGCTGGAAGTCCTGTCGGAAGACTATATGCGAACGGCCGCCGCCAAGGGGGCTTCGTCCTATGCCATGCTTGTCCACCATGCGTTGAAGAATGCCGGCGTGCCGATCCTGACCGTGATCGGCATAAGCTTCGCCTATCTGATCGGCGGCGTCGTCCTCACCGAAACAGTGTTCAACATACCCGGCATCGGTCGTCTGGTGGTGGATGCAATCAACAACCGCGACTATCCCATCATCCAGAGTGTGCTCATCCTGACTTCGGGTCTGTACGTCCTTATCAATCTCACGGTCGATCTGACCTACACGCTGATCGATCCCCGCATCCGGTACTGATATGACCCTCCTCTCCGCACCAGTTGAATACGTTCCGACGGGCCGCCTGCGAATATCTGACCTTCCTCGTCTGGCAAGGCGTCATCCACTGGTCATTGCAGGCGGCGGCCTGTTGGCGCTTCTGGTCATGCTGGCGCTCGCTGCCCCGATTTACGCCGGCGATCCGGCAAACATGGATCCGTTCAAGCGCCTCCAGCCGCCTTCCGCCGAGATGTGGTTCGGGAGCGACAATCTGGGCCGGGACGTGTTTGCGCGAACGATCTTCGGCGCCCGGATCTCCCTCATGGTCGGATTGATGTCGGCGGCATGCGCTGCTCTTGCCGGGGCTCTGATCGGTATCATCGCCGGCTATAGCCGCAGCTTTGACAACGTCGTCATGCGGGTCATGGACGGCCTGATGTCCATCCCGACCATTTTGCTTGCCATCGCCCTTATTTCTCTTACAGGCCCCGGCATTGGCATTCTCGTCGTCGCCATTGCGATTCCCGAGACGCCGGCCGTCGCGCGGCTGGTTCGGTCGGTGGTTCTGGGTGTTCGCGAGCGTCCCTATGTGGAGGCCGCGATCTGCGGCGGTGCGCGCCTGCCCAAGGTGCTGTGGCGGCATATCCTGCCAAGCACCATTCCGCCGCTGATGGTCCAGGGGGCTACTGTCTGCGCCAGCGCGATCCTGACGGAGGCGGGACTGAGTTTCCTCGGCGTGGGCGTGCCGCCCGAGATTCCGAGCTGGGGCAACATGATCGCCAGTTCGCGCCTGTATCTCGCCATCGCCCCGTTGACCATCTTTGCCCCAGGCATCTGTCTTGCCGTCACGGTCCTTGCCGTCAACCTGCTCGGGGACGGTTTGCGTGACCTGTTCGACCCCCGCGCCAAGCGGAGGCGCTAACGTGCAGATGCATGAAACTGTAGGGAACGATGTGCTTCTCGATGTTCGAGGCCTTGAGACGCGCTTTTACGGCGAAGACAGCGTTACCCGGGCCCTCGGCGGCATCAGCTTCCAGGTGAAGAAAGGCGAGACGCTCGGCGTCGTCGGCGAATCGGGATGCGGCAAGAGCGTCACTGCCCTCTCCATCCTTCGACTGCTACCGAAGCTCACGGCCAAGACCGTCGGCGGCGAGATCCGCTTTCACGGGCGTGACCTCCTCGACCTGTCTGATCGGGAGATGCGACAGATCCGCGGCGACCAGATCGCCATGATCTTCCAGGAGCCAATGACGAGCCTGAATCCGGTCTATACGGTCGGCCACCAGATAGCCGAGGCGGTGCAGATCCACACTAAAGCATCCCGCTCCGTGGCCATGGAAAAGGCCGCAGAGATGCTCCGTCTCGTCCGCATCGCGGACCCCGAGCGTCGCGTCAGCAACTATCCCCATGAGATGTCAGGCGGCATGCGCCAACGCGTCGTGATCGCGATGGCCCTTGCCTGCTCCCCGGAACTGTTGATTGCCGACGAGCCGACGACCGCGCTTGATGTCACCATCCAGGCACAGATCCTGCGGCTCATCGTCGATCTCAAAGAGCGCACGGGAACGGCAGTCATGTTCATAACGCATGACCTGGGCGTTGTAGCCGAGACATGCCAACGCGTGATCGTGATGTATGCCGGCCGGATCGTAGAACAAGCGAACGTGATAGATCTGTTTGCGCGTCCCGCGCACCCCTACACGCAGGGCCTCATGCGATCGGTGCCTGATCCGCGGCGTGGCCGCCAGCGGCGCCTTCCAGAAATTCCCGGGATTGTGCCAAACCTGCGCGAGCCCATTGTCGGCTGCAGCTTTGCGCCTCGCTGCCCATTCGCTATCGATATGTGCCGAGAGAAGACACCCATCCTGCGTGATGTCGGGTCGAGCCACGCCGCGGCTTGCTGGCGCGCTGAAGAGGTGATGGGCGCATGAACTGTCCTCTGCTGAAAGTCGAGAATCTGACCAAGCATTATCCGCTTGGGGCGGGATTCCTCAAGAAGACCATCCCGGTGATCCGAGCGGTGGATGATGTATCCTTTTCCGTCGAGGCCGGCGAGACGCTTTGCATCGTCGGTGAATCCGGCTGCGGCAAGTCCACCGTTGCACGCCTATTAATGCGGCTCGTGGACCCGACTAGTGGACGCGTGCTGATCGATGGCACCGATATTGCTGGCCTCAAGAAGCACGATCTTCGCGCGTATCGCCGTCGGATGCAGATGGTGTTTCAGGATCCTTACTCGTCGCTAAACCCGCGTCTCACCGCCGGACTGATTATCACCGAACCGGTCGAAAATTATGTGCGTCTCACCCGCAAGCAACGCGAGGCCCTTGCCGCGGACCTTCTCCAGAAGGTGGGAATGTCGCCCGAGATGATGCACAGGCTTCCGTCCGAGCTGTCGGGTGGCCAGCGCCAGCGGCTCGGCATCGCACGCGCCCTGTCACTCCAGCCCTCGCTTATCATCGCTGACGAAGCAGTATCGGCCCTTGATGTTTCCGTGCAGGCACAGATCCTCAACCTGCTCATGGATCTGCAACAACAGATGGGTATCGCTTTCGTCTTCATCTCGCATGACCTTGGCGTTGTGGAGCATATCGGCCATCGCGTCGCGGTCATGTATTTGGGCCGGATCGTGGAGCTCTCCTCATGCGAGGCGCTGTTCGCTAAGCCGGTCCACCCCTACACCGAGGCGCTACTCGCGGCGGCACCTGTCCCGGATCCCACGCGAGTTCGACTGGAGGCGCCCGTCGAGGGCGAGGTGCCAAGCCCGATCAACCCGCCGACCGGGTGTGCGTTTCATCCCCGTTGCCCGCTCGCTGTCGAGCGCTGCCGCATCGACGTGCCACCTTTGGTGCCGATGGCAGACGGGCGGGCGGTGGCCTGTCATGTGCGTGCTCCAGCCTCTGACATCCCGGTCCAACCGGCTGTAGCGGACGATCATTCGCCTGCTGATGTACTTGAGCCTCATCCGAGCCCGACGCATTGAGAAACAAGTGTAGACCAGTGAAACTGATGCTCTTGAAACAAAGGAAATAGCATATGGCTTCTCACGAAGATGGTCACCTTTCGACCCTCCGGGATGGTGGCTTTGATGCAGTGGGTTCAATCGACACGAACGTTGCAGACGGTTTCACTATGGCGGCAGTCGGCGACCTTCTTTACGCCGGGCCTGTAACAAAAGGCTATCATCCAGGCTTTGCCGATGTTCTCAGGATCTTCGATGGAGTGGACGTCCAGTTCGGCAATTTGGAAACCAACATCCTGGATGTTCAGTCTAAAGGGTGCCCGCAAGCCGAGTACGGCGGCGCATATTTGATCGGTGTTCCGGAGCTTGGAGCTGATTTGAAAGCGATGGGCTTCAATATGGTTAGTCGCGCCAATAACCATACACTGGACTGGGGTGTCGAAGGTATGCGCGAGACAACCCGGGCACTTGATGAAAACGGCATCGTCCATGCGGGTGCCGGCGAGAATCTCGCGCAAGCCGGTGCGGCCCGGTATTTGGAAACGCCCCGCGGGCGTGTGGCGATGGTGTCATTTGCTACAACCTTCATGCCCATGGCCCGAGCGTGCGACCCCGCCGGCGAGGCGCCGGGCAGGCCAGGACTGAACTCCCTTCGCTTGGCAAAAAGCATAGTGGTTCCACCGGAGATGCTAGAGCAGCTCCGGCAGGTGCGCGAGTTACTTCCTTGGTATGTCCCCGCGCCGAAAGATGCATCGCGTGTGGTTATTGGCGAGGTAGTTTTCAAGTCAGGGGAAATAGCAGGATACAGCTTTGAACCCAGTTCGCGCGACGTCGACAATATTCTGCGCAATTTGCGTCGTGGGAAGCAGTTCGCGGATTTCTGCATGGCCACGAACCATGGACACGAGCCGGGGGAATTCACCGACCAACCGCCTGATTATGAGCAAACATTTGCTCGTAAGACGATCGACGCCGGAGCCGATGCCTACATAAATCACGGACCGCATCATGTGCGGGGCATCGAAATCTATAAAGGCCGGCCCATCTTTTACGGCTTGGGGAATTTCTTTAACCAAGACTTAAGAACGCCGATCGGGGCTGACATGTTTGATGCACACGGTAAAGATCCGAGGTTCAATACGGATGCGGACGTAACAGCTCATGAAATGGCAGTAGGCTATCCAATTCAAGAGGGCTTTATATCGCTTTCCGCTCCACTTTACTATGAGAGCGTGATAAGCGTAAGCCGTTACGAGAAAAATCAGCTTGCCGAACTGAGATTGTATCCAATTGAGCTTCGGCGCACACAGCGGTTGGCGAACCGAGGGGTGCCACGCTTGGCATCCGCGCCGCAAGCAAAGGCCATTCTCGAGCGGCTACAGAAGCTGTCGAAGCCATTTGGCACCAAGGTCGAGATTGAAAACGAGGTTGGAGTAATCCGGAGTGCGGCCCAGCTTGGCCCGTGCGGTATGTAAGGCGTTATCAACTTAACTCGCGTTCAGCGATTTGCGTATAGACCCTACGGCATGAAAACCGCGACTGGCGATGTCACGTTGTCTAAATATAAACGCGTTGAGACCTGCGGCCGCTGATGTCGGCTGACCGTTGGTGCACGGATCGTTTAGCGGTCTAAGCTAGGCAGGACGGGACCGCAACATTGTGGCTTAGTCATGCCTTCCAAACACAATAGCGCACGTGTTGATGCTCCGGTGCCCGAGAAGATCGGCGACCTGCGCGTGCTGCAGATCCTGCACAACCCGCGATATGCCGGTGGATTCGTCTATGGACGCACGCGCAAAGCCTACAATGCCAAGCTCAAGTCCGTGCAGCTGCGCGTGGCGAAATCCGATTGGGAGGTTCTGATACCCGAAGCCCGCGAGGGCTACATTTCCTGGGCCGAGTACGAGCGCAATCAGACTACCCTGGAACAGAACGCCGCCGGCTTTTCTCCTGGCCTGCGCGGACGCATGCCCCGCCAGGGCAGCGCTCTGTTGCACGGCTGCTGTGCGGCCGCTGCGGTGCACGCATGCGCGTCCATTACGAGCCATTCGAGGGGCGGCTGCGCCCGTATTATGTCTGCAACGAAGCCGTCGTGCGGCACGCCGGCAAACATTGCCAATGGATGCGCGGCGCTCCAGTCGACGACGCGGTGAGCGCGCTCCTGCTGGAGGCGATGGCGCCGGCAGCGATCGACGTCGCGCTTGCCGTGCAGCAGGAGATCACCCAGCGCGTGGAGCAGGCCGCGGCCCTGCGCGGCACGCAGCTGCAACGCGCCCGCTACGAGGCTGAACTGGCCCGCCGGCGCTACCTTAAGGTCGATCCGGACCCGCCTGGTCGCCGACGCGCTGGAAGCCGACTGGAAGGCACGGCTGCGCGACCTCGACGCACTCCAGCGCGAGCACGAGCACCAGAACGAAGCCGACCGCTCGCTGCTGGATGAGCCAGCGCAGAAGCGCATCAGGGCGCTGGCCGCCGATTTCCCGCGCATCTGGAACGACGAGCGCACCGGTGCCGTCGAACGCAAGCGCATGCTCGGCCTTCTCATCGAAGATGTGACGCTGCTCGTCGAGGAGCAGGTCAACATCCATATCCGCTGGCGCGGCGGGCGCACGCAGAGCCTGTCGGTGACCAGACCGCGGCCCATGTCAGTGATACGCAAGACGCCGGCACAGGTCGTGGCGTTGATGAATGAGCTGCTGGAGACCGCCAACGACCAGCAGATCGCCGCCCGTCTCAATGAACTCGGGCATCGCAACTGGCGCGGCGAACCCTTCACCCTGAAGAAGGTCATGCTCGTGCGCCGCACCTATGGAGTGAAGAACCGGTACGAACGGGAGAGCGGAATGCTGACCGGCGAGGAAGTAGCCCAGCAGCTCGGCGTGTGCGCCTCGACCGTTCACCAACTCGGGCGAAAGGGCATTCTCAAGCGCCATCGATACGCCACCAACCATCGATACCTGTACGAACCTGCGGATTCCAACGATCGCGCGCATGCATTCCAACCTGATGCCGCGCACCTTTCCGATTTGATCGCGCGCATGTGAGGCGACGGATCGTTGAAGGTAAATGTGACTACGAACTTGTCCTGGTCAAGCTGATGCCGATGAGATCGCTGTTGACGGCTGAAGATTGCTGCCGACGACGGAGCGAAGCAGACCGGCGCCGCGCTTACCAACGCGCCGTAGGGGTCGGTCTGCTTCGCGGGTCGCGCGTCCGACATTCTTTTGGCCAGGATATTTTCCACGGTTTTGCGGTCCGGCCTTTCAGGTCTGTATTTCGGCCGATTGGCGCAGACGGCGCATGGACTCGCCGCTCATTTTAAGTCTGTGAGCGTTGTGAACAAGACGATCCATGGTCGCAAATTTTCGTGCCATCTGGCTACGGGGAATTGGCTGGTGACGAGCGTCGACCGGCGGCCGTATCGTCCCTCAAGGATTTCCAGCAGATAATGGGGAGCATTGCCGACGATGGGCTGAAGCCCGTAGTCATCGAGGATGAGAAGTTCGACGGCGCCGAGACTTTTCAGGCGCGCTGCGAGGCTGCCGATGCCGCGGGCCTGCTCGAGGCTCTGCAGCAATGCCGGCATCCGGACGTAAAGGACCGAATGATTGTCGCGGCAGGCCTTATGTCCCAAGGCACAGGCCAACCAGCTTTTCCCAATGCCTGTCGGGCCGACAATGGCGCAGTTCTCGTGCTTTCTGATCCAGTCGCCCGCAACCAGCAGGTCGAGTGTGCTGCGATCATATTCGCGTGGCGCACGGCGAATGATATCCTCGGGAACAGCAGGATGGTGCAGTTTCGCATTGCGAAGCCGAAAAGACGCTTGTTATTGCGCCAGGTTGCTTCCTGATCCAGCAGCAGCGCCAGCCATTCGGCATGACTGAGGTTCTCGCTGTCTTCGTTATCGGCAAGTCTTGCGAAGGCCTCAGCCATACCGGCAAGCCCTAGCTGCTGCAGCAGGTTGAGGGTGGGATGTTTGAGCATTTCTAGTCCTTTCAGTGGTAGTATCCGGAGCCGCGGATGTTGGAGTGCTGGATCGGTTCCTGCTCGAGGCGCTCGGACCTGGGGATGCGGTCCAGTTCCTTTTCGAGAATGGATTTGATGGCGTCGACAAGGCTCACACGCTGATCCGGCGGATGCACTTCACCGATGCTTCGGTCACCGACACCGAACCGGCCGACGCGCTGATCTGCGGCGATGAGGAGGCGGCCTATGGCGACCAGGCCTATTACACCCATGCCCGGCATGCCCGGCTCAAGCAGGCCGGCATCAAGGACCGGTTGATGCATCGGCCCAACAAGCACCATCCGCTGACGCCGCGCCAGAAGCAGCACAACCGGCTGATCTCCAAGGTGCGGGCGGCGGTGGAGCGGCCGTTTGCGGTGTTCAAGCAGTGCTACGGTATGCGGCGGCTGCGCTTCTTCAACCTGGCGACCAACCGGACGCAGTGCGTGCTTGCCGGCTGCGGCTACAATCTGCAACGGGCGGCGGCCGTCCTCTTCCCGGTGAGGAAGCCGGGATGAGGGGGCGGAGTCTGCCCAAAATCCGCCGAAGGGGAGCCAATTGGGCCCCCGAGGCGGGCAAAAATGCCCTGCAACCGGGCCAATGTGGCCTGATTGCGGTTCAAAAAACGCCCATGCGCCATCTGCGCCAAACTTCGGCCCCCGTGCAAAGCCCTCCCATCACCAGAGGTAACCGGCCTTGCCAGTTTCGGAACAGCTCACAAAATCTCGAATACCGGTATCCAGCTGGATCCCGAGCAATGTGCTCTTCCCAGAGCACCTGCAACGTCACATGCTTGCGCTTTAATTCGCGCGCGACAGCAGACCAGTCCGGCTCGGACTGCTTCCGGCGCCCAGCTTTTTTACCGGGCGCCCCGTAAAGGCGCTGCTCCAGCTCGCGGTCACTGATCGTATCCGGTAAAGGCCATGTCAGTCCTTCCCGCTGCATTCGCTTCAACGTGTCGCGGACCGAAGTCTCCCCAACGCCTAATTGCTTGGCAATGATGCGGTTCGAAAGACCGACATCCAGCCGCAGTTTCAATATCTCGCGCACCTGGCGCGTCATGAGGCTCCTCGTCGGCAATTCACTTCTCCATGGCGATTCCACCTGGAGAAATAACCCCAACGATCGGGCCTCACGACAGCGACTTACTGCGCGCCATCCTCTCGGAATGGTGCGCGGATAATTGTCGGAATGGTGCGCGTCATCATCTCGGAACGGTGCGCGCGATCAAATCGGAATAGTGCGCGCGATGAACCCGGATTCCGCACGAACCGGGGCAACGTCAGACTGAAAAAGGCGCCGGCAGTCGATATGGAAGCGCATCATCAAGCCATAGCGCCGGTAGGTGGCGTTTATCGTGCCCTAGGCACCGGCCCCGTGAGCAATGGCTGTCTTCTCGTGTCAATCCGCACGGGGCGCCGCGACGCCGCCCAGCCGGGCGAAGCAGGCCGAGTGGCACGACAGCCACGACAGCATGTCCTTGGCGGTCGACCAGATGATCGCCTCCTTACGTCGAGACCGCAATAGGGCGATACAAGTCGATCTGGGCGGCGTTTGCGGGCACGGTCGGTTCCCGTTCAGCAGACCGAAGTCGCCATCGGCTGCACCGTGTTCAACTGCATGCTTGCCTGCGCACGCTCGAAATCCGCCCGCCGCAAGGCAAAGGAAGCGTAGCCCGCGCGGTCATCAAAGATCAAGACCCGTCATGCTCCAGATCTGTGCACCAACGCCGCGCCGAAGCAGCTAACGCACATACTCTGACGAGACTCTAATTTAGAATTCGCCGGAAGCTCTGTGGCGGCGAGGCAGTTAGAGACTGCCGGTTATATGATCGACAGTTCCCTTGCTACCTCGGCAAACGCCTCAACCGCACGATTAACGTCCGCAGTCGAATGCGCCGCCGACATTTGCGTGCGGATGCGCGCCTGGCCCTTCGGTACCACCGGAAACGAGAAGCCGATGACATAGATGCCGCGCTTCAGCATGCGCGCCGCCATCTCCTGCGCCAGTGTCGCATCGCCGAGCATGACCGGGATGATCGGATGATCGGCGCCGGCCAGGGTAAAGCCGAGCTTGCCCATTTCAGACCGGAACCGCGCCGCATTGGCATAGAGGCGCTGACGCAGCGCATCGCCATTTTCGATCAGTTCAAACACCCGGATCGAGGCGCCGGCGATCGCCGGCATCAGCGTGTTGGAAAACAGATAGGGACGCGAGCGCTGGCGCAGCCAGTCGACCACCGGCTTCCTGCCCGACGTGTAGCCGCCCGACGCGCCGCCCAATGCCTTGCCGAGCGTGCCGGTGATGATGTCCACCCTGCCCTCGACGCCGCAATGCTCGGCCGAGCCGCGCCCATTCTTGCCGACGAAGCCGACTGCATGGCTGTCGTCGACCATCACCATTGCATCGTACTTGTCGGCGAGATCGCAGACGCCCTTGAGATTGGCGATGATGCCGTCCATGGAAAATACACCATCGGTGGCGATCAGCCGAAAACGGCAATCCATCGCCTCCTTCAGCCGCGCTTCCAGATCGGCCATGTCGTTGTTGGCGTACCGGAAACGCTTCGCCTTCGACAGCCGCACGCCGTCGATGATCGAGGCGTGGTTCAGCGCGTCGGAAATGACCGCATCCTCCTCGCCGAGCAGCGTCTCGAACAGGCCGCCATTGGCATCGAAGCAGGAGCCGTAGAGGATCGTATCCTCCACGCCGAGGAAGCCAGAAATCGTCGCCTCGAGCTGCTTGTGCTCTTCCTGCGTGCCGCAGATGAAACGCACCGACGCCATGCCGTACCCGTAGCGGTCAAGCGCCTGCTTGGCGGCATTGCGCAATTCGGCGCTGTCTGCGAGCCCGAGATAGTTGTTGGCGCAGAAATTCAGCACCTTTTCGCCGCCGACTTCGATCTCGGCCGACTGCATCGAAGAGATCACTCGCTCGGATTTGTAAAGGCCCGCCGACTTCAGGCCGGCGAGTTCATTCGAGAGATGAGAAATGAAAGCGTCGGTCATCGGCATACTCACGGCAGCAAAGACTTCCCCGCTGGGGAGGAGCGCTCGACAATATATCGCGGTACTATGCGTAATTTACCGCGGTCGACCATGCGGGATCGGCATGCTTCTCCCAATACAGGTCTGTCAGCTGGCGTGTTAGAGCGCCAACCTTGCCGTCGCCGACAACGGTCTCGTCAATCTTGGATACCGGCATGATCCCGCCCGCTGTAGACGTGATGAAAACCTCATCGGCACCCTTCAGCTCGTCGCGATCAATGTCGCCGGCACTGACGGAAAGGCCCAATTCGCCGCATAGATCAAATACGGTCTGCCGGGTAATGCCTGCAAGGACGCCATAAGCCGGCGTCTTCAAGCGGCCGTCTTTGACGGTGAAAACGTTAAAGCCAGGCCCTTCGGCAATGTTGTCGTTGATGTCGACGATCAATGCAGTTTCGGCGCCGTAGTCATACGCATCGAACAGGCCCTTTACTAGATCGAGCCAGTGATAGTTCTTGATGGACGGATCGATCGACTTGGGCGGGATCCGAACGGTGTTGCTGATGGCGACATGCAGGCCGCGCTCAAGCTGCTCCTTGTTGGCGACCGACCCGAAAGGCACCGCGAATGCGATGAACCTGTTCTCCGACTGGCGCGGGTCACGGCTAAAGGTGGGCGACCCGCCTCGCGTGCAGATCATTTCGACATAGGCCGACTTGTGCCCGGATAGCGCCACACAGGTCGACAGGATCTTTTCGATCTCAGTGGGGTTGTAGGGAATTTTCATGCGGAGCTTTTCCATCCCGCGGAAGAACCGGTCCAGATGCAGGTCCAGCCTGAAGAATCTTCCGTCCCATACATGAACGGTATCATAGGTGGCATCGGAATGCAGAAAGCCCCAGTCCAGGACGGACACCTTGGCTTCGGACATCGGCAGGTACTGACCGTCCATGAAGGCTATGCCATGAGGATAGTGCCGTTGATCCCGGTGCCGTTGTTCTATGGCTGGGTGAGCCGTTGCAGGTTCGGCTGCAGTAAGTGTCATTCCTGAGTCCTCCAAATCTTGCAATCCAGGCGCTCCGCACACCCGGTTACGATTTGCCGTCGCGGAACCGCCCAGCGGCTTCACGTCTCAGCAATTCAAATGTTAGCGCACCTCAGACCGCCAGCACGCCGCGCGTGCCAGATATCGTCAGCGCGATCGATTATCGCCTGAGCGGAGCCATAAGCCCTTTCGAGGCCGGCCGCCGGTCACCCGACGATCAATTAAATCGCAGACTTCGATGCACTGATTGCGATCAAATTGGCGCCCCGGCCGCAACGCACGCTTCAAAAACGGGGGAGGAGTGGCGGAAACGTTCAGCCTTAAAAGGGCTACACTAAAACCCGGGGCTCAAACTTCACGCGGTCCAACGCAATCAAGCTCCTGAACTTGCGGACGTTGGCATTTGTATACAGTTTGGTCTTTATAAAAATGTCAAAGGCCTCGACGTCCTCCACCACTACAACAAGGACGAAGTCAGCATCACCTGTAACCATATAGCATTGACTGACTTCTTTCGCCGCCCTCATCGCTCGCTTGAAGTCATCGACAAGATCTAAACGCTCGCGATCGAGCTCCACTGTCACGACGATGGTCAGCGACTTTCCGAGCGCTTTGGAGTCGAGAAGGCAGATATCAGCGATGATAACGCCGTCGGCGCGTAACTTATTGACGCGGCGCATGCATGAGGCCGCAGAGGAACCCACGAAGTCCGCTAGCTCGGCAAAAGATAACCTGTTGTTCTTTTGAAGCGCGCCGAGTATCCGCCTGTCAAGGTCATCTATCATCCCAATACCCCCGAGACGAAATCACGATGAGGCTTTAGCGATCCGAAACGCTCGTTGCAAGATCGGACGCGCAATGAAACGCCACCTGCCGTGGGTGCACGGATCTGGAGCATGACGGATCTCGATCTTTGAAGACGCGCAAACGCCGCCCGTTGATCGACTTGTATCGCCCTATGGCGTCTCGACGAGCGAGCGTTTGCCGTAACCGTTGGAGGCCTGCCATTTCATCCGGCCGTTTCTGCTGATTGCGGCGATATGCCGGTCCCTTTGGCCGGAAGGTCCATCGTCGTCCTTCGACAACGGCGGCCCGACCGCAAGCCATCCTACGTCTTATCGTCTGCGAGGTCATCCTCGACTAGGAGCGCTTCCAAGGCCAAGTCTGGTTCAGGATCCTGTGGCAGACAGGATCCGCAAGCGAGCACACCCTCCAAAGGCGGGTCCACACGTATGGCGACTACATCGATCTGGAGCGGCTGCAGAGCCGAGTGATCGAACTCAACGCCTCAGGCAAATGGACAGGGAGATCGCGGCGGCCTTGAACGCGGAAGGCTTTGTCGCAGCACGCGACCGCGCGTTCAGTTCAAATGTCTGGCCTCTGCGCACGTTGGGGCATCCCCATCGTTTAGATCAACGGGACGAGCGCCAATCCCGACCTATGGCCAGACGGAACCTGCTCTGTTCAAGGGTCGGCGGCCACCCGGGGGGCACACCACCAACCGTCTTCGACTATCTCGCACGCGGCTTGCTCGAGGGGCATCAGCTCACAAAGGGGCAGCCTGAGCAAATCGAACTCCAGACGACCAGATCAGCACACTGCGGGTACGGATCGCAACGCAATAGGCGATCAAGGAAGGAGGCTTTATGACAACTTCGGTGATCCCGCAATGACCGTCGCCGCCATCGACCGCCTCGTCCACCACGCCATTCTCCTTGACTCCACGGCGACAGCTACGGTCTTCGCGAAAAGCGTCGGTTCGGCCTTCTGCAGAAGGCCGGACCGACGTTTGTACCCAACAAAACAAACCAGTGAAAGGGGCGCATTGCCTCAAGGAAAAAGTACCGAGCGGCTTCGTTGCCTCACCTAAAATGTTACCGGAGAAGGCTCATGCCGCCATTATGCCTTCACCCTTGGGGCGGAAGACGAAGATGACACATGCCATGCGCATGGAACTGGCCAAGTCAGGGAGCGCTATGCGGCCGCAACGACTAAAGGCAAGCGCCGGATAAGTTCATTGCGGCGACGGGGTATCACGGAAAGTCCGCAATCCGTATCCTGAACAGCCACCCGGAGCCGAAGCACCGCCAGGCCCGTCAGCGGCCGTCGCTCTATGATGAGGGCGCCCGGAGCCGCCTTGATTGTACTGTGGGAAGCTTCCAATCGAGTTTGCGGCAAGCGGCTCAAGGCACTGCTGCCCATTTTATTGCCGGCGCTGGAACACCAATGAACATTTGAAGCTTGAGGAGGAGATACGCCACAAGATCCTGTCGATGAGCGCCGCCACGATCGACCGCTTGCTCCATATGCCAAGGCGCAACATGCGTACGAGAAAGCCGGCAAGGGTTGTGCCAGGGCCGCGGCGGCGCGTAAATGCGCACCTTTGCCGACAGGAACGAGCGGCTTCCCGGCAGCATGGAAATGGACCCGGTGGGCCATCGTGGAAAGGCCAACCGCGGTAGCTACCAACAGCCTGGTTCTTGACCATATCGGGAGCGGATGGACAGAGGCCCCGCCCATCGTGGTGCGAGAAAGCACGCTCGTGGTCGAGACACTCGAACGCATCCGCATGAATCTGACGCGCAGAACCCACTTCTTGGGAGGGAGACGTGCATTGATATTTCCAGAGTGTCGCGTACGCGACACGGTGATGTTCGACTTAGCCTCCTACTGCACTCTCATGTAAGCATTTGAGTTGATGTGCAGAAATTCGCTTTTATGGCCTCTTCTCAGCCTGGCACAACTTTTGAAGCATCTCTTGTGAGGCGGCAAAGCGAAGAAGGGAGGCAGCATGTCAGGTCAGGCATCAAGCGCAGAGCGCGGCAGAATTCAGGGGGCGAAGTACGATTTCACGGCAAGCTACAATCGCAGGTGGCCTCACGCCTATTTTCGGGAGTGTTTGGCCCTGGACTATATGATTACAGATCGAGCTAAGCCGATCTTCGAAAGGATCTTCGCCAATTATCGACGCGTTCGGAACAAGAGGAACTTGAAGATAATCGATGTCGGTTGCTCCTATGGTGTCAACGCTGCCTTGCTGCGAACCGATCTCGACCTCGACGATCTGTATGCTGCCTATCTGGAGCCCAGCGGATCGCTGTCGCGCCGACAGGAGATCGAGCATCGCGCTTTTTTTCGCAATCAGGGCCTCCGTGACGACATCCAGTTCGTCGGCGTGGATCCATCGTTCCGGGCTGTTCGCTATGCGCTGGATCTGGGCCTGTTGGAGGCTGGCGTCACGGCTGATCTGGAAACGTGTGAGTTGACGGTCAAGGAACGTAGCGCGCTGGCGGATGCGGATATCCTCATCAGCACAGGCTGTGTGGGTTACGCCACCGAGGCAACTTTTGCACGCGTGTATGAGGCCTCAGCGACCTCACGCCCGTGGGTCGTCGCTTTCGCAATGCACCCCTTCAGCTATGACGACATCGCGGCGGCCCTTAAGGCTTTCTCATTGGAAACCGAGCCTTTAAAACGGTTCAGACAGCGCCAGCGGCGCTTCTCCACATCGACGGAAAGGCAGGCGATCCTGCAGGCCATGGCCAAACTTGGCATGGACGATCGCCTAGAGCGCACGAGCGGCTACATCTATGCATCCTGCTATATTTCCGCACCGCCAGGCGAAGCGCTCTGAGCTTTGTCATGGACGGACTGCCGCGGCGACAATCAAGGTGAGACTCAGCGTCGATCAGGATGAGACTCGGCGGTGGGGGTGTGACGAAGGGAGGTTGCAACAGATCTTTCAACTAAGTTTACAGAATCTTTGCGACCGCCAAGCGCGGCCAGTTGGTACGTTAACCCCAACGTCTGAGGTGGGCACGGATAAAAAGTGATGCCTGTTTACGCTCGGGCCGCCTCACACAGCACGCCACGTCGGAGCTAAAAATCCATGGCAAGAAAAGCGCTCATCCTAGTTGAAGGTCACAGGGGTAATGGTCCGCTCCATGTCCAAGCGGCTCAGCGTCTTGGCCTTCATCCAATTACCTTGGCCACAGATCCGGCGCAGTATGAATATCTTGCGCCGGAAAGCATAGAGGCTATTCGTGTTGATACAGACAATTTCGATGCGCTGATCCGTGAATGTTACCGGCTCCGTGCTAACTATGACATTGCTGGAATTACTGGCTTTTCGGGAGACGACGAGTCGGTCTCTGCAACAGTCGGCAAGCTCTGCCGGCACTTCGATCTACCGGGACCGACCCCCGCATCAATTGAAGGATGCTGCAACAAATTCACTCAACGTCAGCTTCTCGCGGAGGCTGGCGTGCCAGTACCTGCTTATCGAGTGGCGACGAACGCGACGGAGGTGGAAAGCTTTGCCGCGGAGATCGGACTGCCGGCGATTCTTAAGCCGGTCCTGGGCAGCGGCAGCATTGGTGTCCGATTGTGCCGCAATGTCGATGAGTTAGCCGAACATACAACCTATCTGTTGGGCGGGATGCACATATGGCGTTCTTCGCCTAGGATACTGGTCGAAGAATTCGCACAAGGCCCGCATTATTGCATTGAGATAATGGGAAATCAGGTCATTGGGATTGGCGCCCTCGACTTCTGCCGCCCACCTCATTTCGTCTGTCGTGAGTTCATCTATCCGGCCGTGCTGAGTGATGACGAGCATGATCGTATCTCTGACGTTTCGCTGAGCTGTTTGCGAGCTCTCGGTCTTGGTTGGGGTCCAACGAACGTTGAACTCCGGTGGACGAAGCGTGGCCCAGTCGTGATTGAGGTCAATCCGCGTCTTCCAGGTTCGCCCTGTCCTGAACTGGTTCAGCTGGCTTACGGTGTCGATCTCGTCACCGAGCACATCAAACTTGTGATCGGTGCCGAATGGAATTTGCGCAAAAGCCATTCGGAAACTGCGGCCGCGCGGTTCCTAGTTGCTGATCGCGACGGCACCCTCGATTGGATCGATGGCGACAGTCGGGCAACGGCTTTACCAGGTGTCGCCGAAGTCAAACTATATGTTCAACCCAAGACGCAGATCGTCAGGAAAAGTGATTTCCGAGACTGTATTGGACATGTCATCGCCGCTTCACCCTGCCCTGCTAAGACAGATTCGATACTTCAGCGAGCTATCGATTTAATCAGTTGGTCGATCACCCCATTGTAAGCGCTGTTCTCAGGCCACGGCCTTAAGCTCGGGAGCCGGGATGTAGGCCCAGGGTAGCAGATCGTCGATCTGGCTGTTGGGGTGGTCATTGACGATCCTGGTGAGGACATCGGCGAGATAGCCGAGCGGCTCGACGCCGTTGAGCTTGCACGTCTCGATAAGCGACGCGATGACGGCCCAGTGTTCGGCACCGCCGTCGGAGCCTGCAAAGAGGGCGTTCTTGCGGTTGAGCGCGATCGGTCGGATTGAGCGTTCGACTGTGTTGCTGTCGATCTCGATGCGGCCGTCTTCAAGGAAGCGCGAGAGGCCTTCCCAGCGCGAGAGCGTGTAGCGGATCGCCTCGGCGAGCTTTGTCTTCTGGCTGATCAGGCCGAGCTTCTCGCGCAGCCAGGGTTCGAGATCGACGATGATCGGGCGGCTATTTTCCTGACGCATCGCGCGGCGCTCGTCGGCCGACCGGCCACGGATGCCGTCCTCGATCTTATAGAGCTCCGCGATCCGTCTCAGCGCCTCGCTGGCAATCGGCGCGGGACCGGCTGCTGCCAGTTCATAAAAGCGCCGACGGACATGCGCCCAGCAGAAGGCGAGCGTGACGCCGCTTTTCTCGGCCAGCACGCGATAGCCGCCATAGCCGTCGACCTGCAAGATCCCGGTGAAGCCTGCGAGATGAGCGATCGGACGCTCGGCCTTTCGGTCCGGCGCATAGACATAGGCGACGCCCGGCGGGTCGCTTCCCTCCCATGGTCGGTCATCACGGGCATAGGCCCAGAGTTGGCCTGTCTTCGTCTTGCCGCGGCCGGGATCGAGCACCGGCGCGGTGGTTTCGTCAGCAAAGAGCTTCGGCGAAGCCTTCAGTTTGCCAAGCAGCCGCTCATGCACAGGACGCAGATGCCAGGCGGCGCGGCCGACCCAGTCGGCGAGCGTGGAGCGATCGAGATTGATGCCCTGTCGGGCGTAGATCTGCGCCTGACGATAGAGCGGCAGATGATCGGCATATTTGGAGACCAGCACCTGGGCGACCGTCGCCTCGGTCGGAAGACCACCCTCGATCAGCCGGGCCGGCGCGGGAGCCTGAACCACCACATCCTCGCAGGCGCGGCAGATCCCATGGGGAGTGGATCGTGGCCCGCACTCTGGCAGAGTGGGCCATCGCAACTCGCTCTTTGGAGGCCCTTTCATGCATCTTTCGACCGCCGATCAATCCGAGCTAGAAGCCGCTGTCCGCGTGGATCTTGGCGCAATCTTCGTCTCGCTGGAGCTGTCCAGATCGACCTGGCTAGTCACCTCGATTGTACCGGGCAGCGAGAAGATGTCGCGCCACATGGTCGCCGGCGGTGACAGTGCCGGGCTGCTCGTCTGCCTCACCGGGCTGCGCAGCAAGGCCGAGGCGCGCACGGGCACGCTTTATCCGTTGGTGGTGATCCAGGAGGCGGGGCTGGACGGCTTCTGGATCGACCGGGTGCTGAACCGCGAGGACTGGA
>NZ_JAMYRZ010000018.1:0-127974 GCF_040321675.1 Mesorhizobium sp. M0296 | reverse complement strand
ATGGACGCAAGCGATCGAAAACGACGCAAAACAACCGTTGCAGGCAGGGCGCCGTCCACATATGGATCCCAGGGTCTCCGCGACGGAGCTTCGCTCCTGCTCCGCCCTGGGATGACGAAATTGGGAGGCTTCGGCCAATCCCGAATGTGCAGCGCTACCAGTTCATGCTTTCTCGTCAGCCTTCGGCCAGTAGGTGCCGAACGACCAGACATTGCCTTCCGGATCGCGGCAGATGAATTCGCGGCTGCCATAGTCGCGGTCGGTGAGTTCTTCCAGAATCTCGGCGTCGGCGTTCTTTGCCCGCGCGTATGTCGCGTCTGCGTCAGCGACCGCAACGTAGATCGACTTGCCGCCGCCCGAACCGGGCGCGCCGACCATCTTGCCATAGGCATCGTCGCGCGCCGTGCCGAGCATGATGATCGAAGAGCCGAATGCGAGTTCGGCGTGGTGCACCACGTCGCCTTCGCCATGGCGGGCGCGGATGCTGAAGCCGAAGGCCTCGCACAGCCAGTCGATCATCTTGCCGGCATTTCTGTAGCGCAGCGCCGGGTAAATCCGCGATGGTTCGGTGATGTTCGGCATGGCAGATCTCCTTCAACGGGTTGGTCGATCAACCCAGTCTGGGCGAAGGCCGGTTGCGCGTCTTGAAGAAATGTTACCTAGCGGCAAGCGCCGTCGGCGCGACGCCTGCCAGGTCGCGAAACTCGCGTACCAGATGCGCCTGGTCGGCATAGCCGCAGTCGGCGGCGATGTCGGCCCAAGCGCTGTTGGCCTGTCTCGACAGGCCAAGCGCATGGTTGAAGCGGACGATGCGCGAGAGCGTCTTGGGTCCAACGCCGATCGCATCCGAAAATTTTCCGGTAAGATGCTTGCGGCTCCAGCCAAGTTTTTCGGTCAGCGTCGAGATGCGGGTCCGGCCGCCTGTGGTGACGATCGTCTCATAGGCCCAGACCATTTCGGCCTGAGTGCGGTCCGCGGTTGCCAACCGATCACCGACGAAGGCTTCGGCGATGGCAAAGCGTGAGCTCCAATCCGGCGCATTGCCAAGCCTTTCGCGAAGCGCGATGCCTTCGACGC
The DNA here is from genome assembly GCF_040321675.1 of Mesorhizobium sp. M0296. Classification (NCBI taxonomy): domain Bacteria; kingdom Pseudomonadati; phylum Pseudomonadota; class Alphaproteobacteria; order Hyphomicrobiales; family Phyllobacteriaceae; genus Mesorhizobium; species Mesorhizobium sp. M0296. The sequence goes on along the minus strand of NZ_JAMYRZ010000018.1, from coordinate 126,897 downwards.
CGAGCACGTCATCCAGGCCGACCATGCGGTCGGTCAGTTCGCTCATCGGGCGGCCGAAGAAGCGACGAGCGCCGAGCGGGCTGAAATTGATCTGCACACAGCAGGCGCCGCCGAAGGATTTGATCACTACCGGCCCGGCATAAAGGCCGGCGGCAAAACTGGCGAAGCGGTCATTGTCGCTGGGGTCCCTGCCGAGCCCGATGGCAAAGGGTTCGGCAAAGCTGATGACCAGCGGCACGGTCAGCGAGGCATATTCGATGGCGCGGAAATGGCCTGGCATGGTTTCGCGAAAGCCGCATATGTCGGTGACGACGCCCTGAAGTCGATGGCTCGGCGCGCGCCGCACCATCTCGAACCGATCGAGCCCTGGGCTTTCGTGGCGGCTGCCGTCTTCGCTGTCGGGCATGCGCTTTCCTTCCGCCGCGCGACTTTAACAGACCATCCGTCGGAATCAAAAGCGCCCGGCTTTTGGCCGGGCGCTCCGAGTTGCCTGAGATTCGGAGTTGTCTGGACGTGTTTAAGCCCCGCGCATCAGGCAGCCGGCGGCCAGCACGATGTAGGCGATGACGACAATCCACGCGGCATTCAAAGGGATAAACGCAAGAACGCCAAGCGCGGCGAGAACGCCGATGATGGCGATGACAAGGGATATAATGAAAATAAGCTGGGTAGGCGCACTGAGATTCATGTTCGGTCCCTCCTCAACATGATTCGTACAGCGGCATAGTATCAGGCGCGCGGTCACACACCAATGAGCGCACGCAGGCGGCTTTTCCACCATTCGCACCCCGTTTGCGCAAATCCGATTCCGCGCTACCTTCCGAACGAATCGGAAGGGGCTGATGGCGATGGGATTGCTGGACCAGATACGCTCGATCTTCGACGGCGACCCCGGCGTGCGCAAGGTGGCGGACGATCCGGTGCTGTCGGCGGAGCTGCTCATGCTGTTCCGTATGATCCTCGCCGACGGGTCGGTCAGCGAAAGCGAAATGACCGCCTTCAGGCGTATCTGCCGGGACGCCTTCGGCATGCCCGAAACCAGCATCGACAGCGTCATCGAATATCTCAACGAATTCGGCTACGAGACCAACGGCTCGCAGGCCGTCGCGCAGTTCCGCGACCTCGACGTCGAACGGCGCAAGCTGCTCGCCCGCCACATGGCCGAAATCGCCAAGGCCGATTCGCAACTCGCCGGGAGCGAAATGCAGCTGTTGCGCCGCACTCTCGACCTGCTCGACATCAGCCCGGCCGATTTGGTCAAGCCACAAGGCTGAGTCCGCTCACCCCTGTTCCTGAAGTCGTTTCGCGATCGCCCGATTCAAATCGGGAGCGGCGGCGACCAGCGCCTTGGCCGCTTCGGATTGTGGGTGGTCGAGTACTTCGCTCGTCCTGCCGCGCTCGACGATCTTGCCGTCATGCATGACCATCACTTCGTCGGTGATGGCGCGGGCGACGGTCAGATCATGGGTGATGAACAGATAGGCGATGCCGAGTTTTTGGTTGAGCTCGGCGAACAAATCGAGAATCTGCGCGCGGATCGAGACGTCGAGCGCCGAGACCGGCTCGTCGGCGACGACCAGTTTCGGCCGGGTGATGATGGCGCGGGCGATCGACAGGCGCTGGCGCTGGCCGCCCGAAAACTCGTGCGGGTATTTGTCCATGTCGCCTGGTGAGAGGCCGACCTCGTGCAGCGCATGCGCCACCATCTCGCGCCGCGCGGCGGGCGCCGGCTTCTTCTCCAGCACATGCAGCGGCTCGGCCACCAATCTCTCGACCTTCTGGCGTGGGTCGAACGAGCCGTACGGGTCCTGGAACACGACCTGCATGTCGCGCCGCGCCGGCTTCAGCTCCGCCTCGCTCTTGCCGGTGAGGGTATCGCCGCGGAAGCGGATTGTCCCTGATGTCGGCCTGTCCAGCGCCAGGACCATGCGGGCCAGCGTCGACTTGCCGCAACCGGAGCGCCCGACCAGCGCCACCGACTGGCCGGGCGCCATGGAGAAGGAAACATCGTCGACGGCGCGGACGGGAGCCCCTCGCTTGAAAAGCGAAATGCGCCGTGCCGGATAGTCGCGCGTCACGCTGTCTACCTCAACCAGAGGTTTTCCTTGGCCGACGCTGTGCCTAGCCCGCGCGGGCACATGCATCGAGGCCTGCGCCAGCTGGCGCGTATAGGAATGAAGCTGTTCGGACAGGACACGCGCCGTGTCGCCGGCATCCATCACCTCGCTATGGCGCAGGATGGTGATGCGGTCCGCCATCTCGGTCACCACGGCGAGATCGTGCGAGATCAGCAGCAGCCCCATGCGGTTTTCCGCGACGAGGTCGCGCAGCAGGTCGAGGATCTGCGCCTGCAGCACCACGTCGAGCGCGGTCGTCGGTTCGTCGGCGATCAGCAGCTTGGGCTTCAGCGCACAGGCGATGGCGATGACGACGCGCTGGCGCTGGCCTCCGGACAGCTCATGCGGATAACGCGACAGCGGGAACTGCGCCGCCGGCAAGCCGACCCGGTCGAGCATTTTTCGCGCCCGTTGCTCGGCGTCCGCGCGGCTCGCCCTGGTGTGCCAGCGAATACCCTCGGCAACCTGCTCGCCAATGGTCTTGACCGGGTTGAGCGCCGTCATCGGCTCCTGGAACACCATGCCGATGTCGTCGCCGCGCAGCGCGCACATCTGGTCCTCGCTCGCCGCCAGAATATCGATGCCGTCGAAGGTAACGCGTCCGCTGGCGCGTGCCGCCCAGGGCAAGAGCTGCATCACGGTGAGGGCCGTCATCGACTTGCCGGAGCCGGATTCGCCGACCAGGCCCATGACTTCGCCGGGCGCGACGGACAGCTCGATGTCCCTGAGGATGGGCGTGCCGCCGATGGCCAGCGACAGCTTCTCGATTTCGAGCAGGCTCATCGCTGCCGCCGCGATTGCGGATCGAGGATGTCGGCGATGCCGTCGCCGAGCAGGTTCAGGCCAAGCACGGTGACGACGATCGCCATGCCCGGAAAGATCGCCATCCACGGCGCCACCACCATGCGGGTCTGGGCGTCGAACAGCATGCGGCCCCAGCTCGGCATCGGCGGCTGGGTGCCCAGCCCGACATAGGAAAGCCCGGCTTCGGCCAGTATGCCCAGCGCGAACTGGATGGTGCCTTGCACCAGCAGCAGCGTGGCGATGTTGGGCAGCACATGTTCGATGCTGATCAGCGTCGTGCTCTTGCCGGCGGCGCGGGCGGCGAGGATGAATTCGCGCGGCCAGATCGCCAGGGCGCCGGCGCGGGCGACGCGCGCGAAGACCGGGATGTTGAAGATGCCGATGGCAATGATGGCGTTGAACGCGCCGGGCCCGAAGATGGCGGTGATCATGATTGCCGAAAGCAGCGCCGGAAAGGCGAAGACCAGGTCGTTCAGCCGCATCAGCACGTCATCAACGAAGCCGCCGCGCGCCGCGGCAAAGGCGCCGAGCGGCACGCCGATGCCCATGCCGATGCCGACCGCCACCAGCGCCACGGCAATCGAGTTGCGGGCGCCGACCATGATCATCGACAGGATGTCGCGACCGAAATGGTCGGTGCCGAACCAGTGCGCCAGCGACGGCGCCTGGGTCTTGTCGGAAATGACCAGTCTGGTGACGTCGTAAGGCGTCCACAAGAAGGAGAGGATCGCGACCGCCGCCACCAGTGTGGTGACGACGAAGCCGGCGAGGAACGAACGGTTTCGAAACGCCTTGGCCAGGATGCTGGCAAGGTTCTCGTCGGGGATGTCGATGTGCAGCGTCATTGCCGGCCTCTCAGGCGCGGATCGACCACCGCATAGGAGAGATCGACAACGAAATTGACGATGATGACGGCGGCAACCAGCAGCATGACGACGCTCTCGACCACGATCAGGTCACGCTGGTTGATTGCCTGGAACACCAGCCGCCCGAGGCCGGGCAAATAGAAGACGTTCTCGATGATGATGGTGCCGGCAAGCAGGAAGGCGAATTGCAGGCCTAAAATGGTGACCACCGGGATCATGGCGTTGCGCAGCGCATGCCGCCACAAGACAAGGCGATAGGGCAGGCCCTTGGCGCGGGCGGTGCGGATGTAGTCCTCGTTCAGCACTTCGATCAGTGCCGAGCGGGTGACCCGGGCGAGGATCGCCGCCTGCGGCAGAGCGAGGGCGATTGCCGGCAGGAGCAGCGATTTCAGCGCCGGCCAGACGCCGGCGCTCCAGCCGGGAAAGCCGCCGCCGGGCACCAACCGCAGCCAGACGGCGAAAAGATAGATCAGCATCAGCGCGAACCAGAAGTTGGGCACGGCGACGCCAAGCTGGGCGGCGCCCATCGCGATCGTGTCGCCGGCGCGGCCGCGTCGGCTGGCGGAAAACAGTCCGACCGGAATGGCAATGACGGTGGACAGCGCCAGCGCCATCAGCGCCAGCGGCAGCGAGACGACGAGGCGCTCGCGGACCAGATCGATGACCGGCACCGAATAGGTGTAGGAACGGCCGAAATCGAGGCTCAGCAAGCCGCCGGCCCAGTGCAGATAGCGCAGCACGACGGGAGCGTTGAGACCCATCTGGTTGCGCAGCAATTCGATCTGGTCGGCACTGGCGTTCAGGCCAAGCATCAGCCGCGCCGGGTCGCCGGGAATGATCTCCAGCACGGCAAAAACGACCATCGAGGCCAGAACCAGCGTGACGACGGCGATGGCGAGGCGCTTGAGGAGGTAGGCGGTCATGAGCTGCCTGATGCAAGCACTGGGCGAAGGTAGCGTTCCCGCCCACCCCCCTCTGTCCTGCCGGACATCTCCCCCTCAAGGGGGGAGATTGGCAGTTTCCACGCCCGTCTTCTCTTCAATGCTGGAGATTGGCGAAAACCGGAGCGACGTCCGATCTCCCCCCATGAGGGGGAGATGTCCGGCAGGACAGAGGGGGGTGTGACGGAGTGCAACTTTCGCCTTTCTGTCAGCGATCAATCCGTCCACTTCACCTTGGTCAGGTCGTTGGCCTGGATCGGGGCATTTTCCCACAGGCCCTGCAGTTTGGCGTCCCAGACGCCGACCTTCGGCAATTCGTAGAGGAAGCCGACCACGGCGTCATCGGCCAGGACCTTCTGCGCCTCGCCGAGCAGCGTCATGCGCTTGGCCTCGTCGGAGGTAAGGTTCAGCTCGTCGATGATCTTGTCGAAGGCCGGGTTGTCGTAGTTGAAGTAATAGTCCTTGCGCGAATAGATATCGATGTCGTTGGGCTCGGTGTGGGAAACGATGGTCAGGTCGTAGTCCTTCTTGGTGAAGACCTGGTCCAGCCATTGCGCCCATTCGACCGGGATGATCTCGAGATCGATGCCGATTTCGCGAAGCTCCGAGGCGATGATCTCGCCACCAAGCCGCGCATAGGAGGGCGGCGGCAGCTTCAGCGTCGCCTTGAAGCCATTCTCCAGGCCGGCTTCCTTCAGCAACTCCTTGGCCTTCTCCACATTGTGCGGATAGAGGCCGGTGAGGTCGACATAGGCTTTGCTGGCGGGCGACATGTGCGAGCCGATCGGCACGCCGAGGCCGGCCGAGGCGCCGTCGATGATCGCCTTGCGATCGAGCGCAAAGGAAATCGCCTGCCTGACCTGCAGCTTGTCGAAGGGCGGCTTCTTGTTGTTGATCGACAGGATGGTTTCACCCTCGGTCGAGCCGATCACCACCTTGAAGCGTGGGTCGTCCTTGACCTGGGCGACGCTGTCGGGGTCGAAGAACGGAAAGGCCTGGACGTCGCCGGAAAGCAGCGCCGGAACGGCGGCGGCGGCATCGGGAATGATGCGGAACTCGGCCTTGTCGAGGAACACCGGGGCGCCCCAGTAATTGTCCGACTTGACCAGCGTGATCGACGAGCCCTTGGCCCAGTTCTGGAATTTGAACGGGCCGGTGCCGATCGGTTTTTCCTTGTTGGTGTCGGCTGTCTCAGGCGCCACGATCACCGCGTCGCCCCAGCCCATATTGTAGAGGAACGAGCCCTGCGGGTTCTTCAGCGTGACCTTCACCGTCGTGGGATCGACGACCTCGACCTTGTCGATGGCGGCGAACAGGCTCTTTTGCGCGTTGACGGAATTGTCGGCGCGGGCACGATCGAGCGAGAATTTCACGTCGTCGGCGTTGAAGTCGCTGCCGTCATGGAATTTCACGCCTGTATGCAGCTTGAAAGTGTAGACCTTGGCGTCGTCGGAAATGCTCCAGCTTTCGGCGAGATCGGGCAGCACCTCGCCGTTCGGGCCGATGCGGGTCAGGCCCTCGAAGACATTGGCATAGAGTACCTCGTCGATTGCCGCGGCGGCACCCGCGGTCGGGTCGAGATGCGGGGGTTCGAGCGTAATGCCGATGACCAGGTCGGTGCGCGCGGCCATCGCCGAGGTTCCGGCGGCCAACGCCAGCGCCGCGGCAGCCAGAATGGTTTTCCACAATTTCATCGTGCAACTCCCCATATCTAAAACACGTGCTCAAACCCGGGCGGATAGAAGCGTGAATTCGCCGCCGAGTAAATTGCGTTTCGTACCGTCCGCCATCGCCGGGAGGAATGTTTTTTCGCCCATGGCCGGATCATCGCGGGCCGGCGTCCCTCAGCAGAACGTCGAGGCCGATCGCCATCACCTTTGCCGAGTCCAGCATGTCGGCAATGCCGACCCATTCATCGGGCCGGTGGGCGAGATCGAGGATGCCCGGGCCATAGGCGATGCAGTCATAGATGTGGCCGATACGGGCGATGTGCTTCTGGTCGTAGGTGCCGGGCGAAATCACGTAATCCGGTTCGCGGTCGAATATCTCCATGATGCCTTGCGCGACCGCCTTAACCACCGGCGCGTCGCGCTCGGTCATCAGCGGCAGCACCTCCATCAGATCGCGGATTTCGTAGTCGAACTTTTTGCGCTCGCGCTTCAGCCGTTCCAGGATATCGGTCACCTCGCTCTTGACCGTAGCGAGATCCTCTTCGAGCAGAAAGCGGCGGTCGATGGTCAGCCGGCAGGAATCGGGCACGTTGGGCGAGGGCAGGCCGGGCCGGAAATCTTCCGTCTGGCCGCCATGGATCGAGTTGATGTTCATGGTCGAGCGTTTTGCGCCTTCGGGCACGACCGGCATGCGCGTCATCTTGCGGTCGAGCGCCGGAAACAATTCCTCCTCGAAGGCCCGCAGCACGGCGCCCATATGGCGCACCGCATTGTCGCCGAGGAACGGCATCGAGCCGTGCGCGATCTCGCCTTTGGTCTCGATCTCCGCCCACCAGACGCCGCGATGGCCAAGGCAGATGCGATCCTTGTTGAGCGGCTCGGGAATGATGACGTGGTCGACCTTCGGCCTGGAGAAATAGCCGAGCTTGGCCAGATGCGCGACGCCGCCAAAGCCGCCGGACTCCTCGTCGACCGTGCCTGAAATCTCGATGGCGCCGGGAAAATCGGGAAAGACCTCCATGAAGGCTTCAGCGGCGATGATCGAGGCGGCAAGCCCGCCTTTCATGTCGCAAGCGCCGCGGCCATAGACCTTGCCATCCCTGACGATGCCGGCGAACGGATCGAGGCTCCAGCCGTCGCCGGGCTCGACCACGTCGATATGCGAATTGAAGTGCACGCAAGCACCCGGCGCCCGGCCATCGAAGCGGGCGACGACGTTGACGCGCGGGTAACGGTCAGTGTCGCCAGGCGTGCCCTCGGCACGGATGAATTCGATCTCAAAACCACGCTTCTTCAGCCGCGCGCCGATATATTCGGCACATGGCCGATAGGCTTCGCCGGGCGGATTGATGGTCGGAAAGCGGATCAGATCCGCAGTCAGTGCAACCAGATCATCGGCTCGGTCATCGATAGCCTTGAGGAGCCGTTCGTTCGGTTCGTTCATTCGGCGAATTGAGCAGCGGATGAGGGAGTTTTGCAAGCCCGATGGCGAATTGCGAGGCGATTGCGTGTCGTTACGGCAACTATTGCGGGAAATCGTTCAAATTCGCTGCTTTGGATTGGTGAAATCGTCAGGGAGTGGGTGTTAGCTCGCTGGCTTGCCATCAAAACGCTGGAGAACAGCGCGAGGGCAGGCAGGCAAGGGGCATCAAAGGGGTTTGATTGCATGAAAAACACTGTTCTCATGGCAGCGGCATTGATGGCGATGCTGTTCGGTTCGTCGTTCGAGAGCCGGGCGGCCAGCCTGGTCGCGAACATCGACATATCCTCACAGACGATGACGGTAAGATACGGGCTTTCGTATTACCGGTGGAGCGTTTCCACCGCCCGCAAAGGCTACATCACGCCGCGCGGCAGTTACCGGCCACAGCGGACGGCCCGGATGTGGTATTCGCGCAAATACGACATGTCGCCGATGCCCTATTCGGTGTTCTTCCGCGGCGGCTATGCCATCCACGGCACCGGCGCGATCCGGCAATTGGGGCGCCCGGCATCGCATGGCTGTGTGCGCCTCCACCCCAGCAACGCCGCCGCTTTCTATTCGATGGTGCGCAAAGCCGGCTTCGGCAATACGCGGATCCTCGTGACGAATTAGGGCCTGCTCCTCGGCCCGCAATAAAAAACCCGCCGGAGCGGCGGGTTCGTCGGGGCCAAATAGCACCATACCAAAATTAGTAGCATAGCTGCCGGCACAAAGCAAGAACAAAATAGGGGCCGGTGCCCAAAAAGATCGTTCCGCTCAGGCGGCTTTGTCGCGCACTGTCGCCGGGCGACGCTTTTTGCGGCCGCTGATCTCCCAGCGCTTGTGGAACCACATCCACTGGCCGGGGTCTTCGCGCACCCAGCGCTCGACCACGTCGTTGAGGAGCTGGGTGGTGGCGCGGACGTCGACACTGCCGCCGGCGGTGCGCGGCAAGGTGAGCTTGTCCTCGATCTCGAGCCGGAAACGGTTGTTCGGCAGGCGCACGCAGCGCGCCGGGTAGACATCGCAATCGTAGTGCCGCGCCAGGGTGCCGAGGACCCGGTTGCTCTCGCAGGGGCGGCCGAAGAATGTCGTCTCGAGCCCGCCGGTGAATTTCTGGTCGACCAGCACGCCGATATTGCCGCCTTTCTCCAGGATGGCCGCAAGCGCAAACGAGGCACCGGTCGAAGACGGCAGCAGCGATCCCATGCTCGAGCGGCGGGTCGAGAGGATGTAATCGGCGAGATAAGGGTTGTTGGGCGGGCGAAACAGCGCCGTGATGTTCATGCCGAAGGTCGCCGCCGCCACCGGCAGCAGCTCGAAATTGCCGAGATGCCCGGTGAAGACGATATGCGGCTTATCCTCGCCCGCGATGCGCACGAAATGCTCCACGCCCTTGACCTCGACACGGCCCGGCTTCGTCGCAGCGGGATCGTAGTCGAACAAAGCATCGAGAAAGATGTATTCGGCGGCCAGGCGGGCCATGTTGCCCCACATGTCGGAAGCGATCGCCTCGATCTCGGCATCGCTCTTTTCCGGATAGGCCTTGCGCAGATTGTCGACGGCAACCTGATGGCGCGCTACCCAGGGGCCGATGCGGCGGGCAGCGCGGTCGGCGAAATTGAGCGCGCTGTCGGGCGGCAGCAGGCGCAGCGCTGAGATGATGAACATCGCGACCCGCGCGACCAGCCAGTAGTTGAACTGGCGAAGCCGCCTGCCATAGCGGAATCCCAGGTCCCTGCGGATCTTCCTGAAGGCGTTGCCGATCATTCTCAGCCGACGCGCAGGATGATCTTGCCGAAGACGTCGCGGCCTTCCATGCGTTTCAGCGCCGCATCGATGCCGTCGAAGCCAACCTCGGTGTCGATCACCGGCGCGACCAGGCCCGCCGCCATCTTCTGCATGGCGTCGGCCATGTTTTCCATGCGGCAGCCGAACGAGCCTAGCAGCTTCAGCTGCTGCTGGAACAACTGCATCAAATTGATCTGCGTCGACACGCCGGAGGTCGAGCCGCAGGTGACCAGCCGACCGCCGCGTTTGAGGCACAGCATCGAGGCGGCAAATGTGTCGGCGCCGACATGCTCGAACACCACGTCGACGCCCTTCTTCTTGGTCAGCTTGCGCACGACGCCTTCGAAGCGGTCGTCGCGGTAATTGATGACGTGGTCGGCGCCGAGCGCCTTGGCCTTGTCGATCTTGTCGTTCGAGCCGACGGTGGTGATGACCGTGCAGCCCATCTTCTTGGCCAGCTGAATCGCGGCGGAGCCGATGCCGGAGCCGCCGGCATGGACCAGTATCGTCTCGCCGGGCTGCAGCCGGGCATTGTCGAACAGCATGTGCTCGACCGTGCCGAAGGTGACAGGCGCCACCGCCGCGCCGATTTCGCTCACGCCGGGCGGAGCTGGGACCAGAAGGCGCGCCGGCAGGTTGATCTTTTCCTGCGCAAAGCCGTCGAGATGGAAGCCGTGCACGCCCGAAACATGCTCGCAGAGATTGTCGCGGCCTTCGCGGCAGGCGCGGCAAAGACCGCAAGTGCGGGCGCCATAGATCGACACCAATTGCCCGGGCACAAGGCTGGAAACGCCGGGGCCGACCGCCTCGACCTCGCCGGAAGCCTCGGCGCCGACGACCAGCGGCAGCTTGCGCTTGGCAAAAGCCATGCCGCGCCAGCCCCAGACGTCGATGTGGTTCAGCGCCACGGCCTTGATGCGCAGCGTCACCTCGCCGAGCGCAGGTTGCGGCGGGGGCGGCAGGTCCACCGTTTCAAGGCGGCGGTCCTCGATAAGTTGCAATGCGCGCATGGTGCCTGTCGGTTCAGTCTGGCTGAAAAAGGTCGCTTAGACCGGTTCCCGCGCCATGACAAGGCAGGTGTTCTGGCCGCCGAAGCCGAAGGAGTTCGACAGGACCGTGCCGACCTCGGCGTTGCGCTTGGTGTTCGGCACCACGTCGAGCACGATTGCCGGGTCGGGATTGTCGTAGTTGATGGTCGGCGGAATGACGCTTTCGCGCATCGTCATCAGCGAAAATGCGGCCTCGACGGCACCGGCAGCCGATAGGGTGTGGCCGATCATCGACTTATTCGACGAGACCGGCATTGACGAGATCCGCTCGCCGAACACCGTCGACAGCGACAAATGCTCCATCTTGTCGTTTTCGGGCGTCGAGGTGCCATGGGCGTTGACATAATCGATCCCGTTCTCACTCAAGCCGGCATCGGCAAGAGCGGCGCGCACCGCCGCGATCGCCGGCGAACCGTCCGGCTTGGAGCGGGTGCGATGGAAGTCGTCGGCCTTTTCGCCGCAGCCGCGCAATATGCCGAGAACGGTGGCGCCGCGGGTAAGTGCTGCCTCCAGCGACTCCAGCACAAGGGCGCCCGAGCCTTCGGCGAGCACGAAGCCGTCGCGATCCTTGGAGAAGGGTTTTGAGGCCTTTTCAGGGATGTCGTTATGGGTGGAGAGCGCCGATAGAAGCGAGAAGCGGATCAGCGCCTCGGCGGTCGCCGAGCCATCGGCGCCGATCGACAGCGCCCTGTCGCATTCGCCGCGGCGGATCGCCTCGACGCCGAGCTGGATCGCGGTGGCGCCCGAAGCGCAGGCTGTCGACAGCGTGATCGGCAGGCCGCGTGTGCCGAAACGGTCGGCAAGCCGGTCGGCAATCGAGCCGAACTGGGTGGTCTCGAAGATGTCGAGTTCCCTGAGGCCGCGCGCTACCCGCAGCAGCCTCTCGGCACCGGTGTCGTGCCTGTCTGAATTATTGGGCGTGTCGAAATTGTAGAGCGAAAAGCGCTCGCTCCAGTCGAGCTCGACCGGCGGCGAAGCGAGGAACAGCGGTCCGCCGAAATCGCCGGCATCGAGGCCGGCCTCCGACATCGCTTCCTGGGCGGCGGTTTCGGCAAGCTCATAGGTGAGGAGACTGGCGCCCTTGGAACTCGACGGCAGGAAATCGACCATGCCAGAGATGCGGGTGTTGAGATGATCGACCGGGAAGCGGGTGATCGGATGGATGCCGGATTTGCCTGACGTAAGTGCCGCCCAATTGTCGGCTTTGCCGACACCGAGCGACGTCACCACGCCGATGCCGGTGACGGCGACGATGGGCCTGCCCATATGGTCGTTCAGATTGGCCATTTGTTGTCCAAAAACCTGTTTCTCTTGGAGCGTCGGATCGCCCGAAAACCGCGCCACACGTTTCGGTCCGATGCTCTAGGCGGCTTTGATCAGCGCCATGCCCTCGAATTGGTGATAGCCGATTGCCGTTGCAAGGACGGTCTTCGGGACACCGGCAAACGGTTTTTCGACTGTGGCGTCGAAGACAGGGTAGGCGGCCTTGCGGTCGACAGCCAGGGCCGCCAGCGCAACGGCAAAGGGGAACTGCGCTTCCTTCATGTGGCCGGTCAACGTCGAAAAGCCGCGTGCGGCGATCGCCGGATTGGCGTCGAGCGCCGATTTCTCGGCGGCGGTCGCGGCATGGGCGCCCGAAGCGCCGGAGATCGCCAGCAGTTCGCCGTCCGGCAATGCCGCTTGCTTCAGCAGCGCGGCGATCTCACCGTCGAGTTCGCCCCGCCGGCGCCTGGCACGGCCGGACAGGATCGGGCCGAGTTCCGCATAGATCTTCCGGCCACGGCTTTCCGCATGCTCGCGCTGCTCCAGGACGAGAAACGCGCCGCCGGATCCGGTCACCACGCCGCCGCCCTCGGCACCTTGCCTTTGCCAGACCGGCGTCCACGGACCGCGATGCAGGTAGCCGGCCAGTTCATAGCCGAGCAGCATGTCGGAGTGTTCGGTCTGGAAAGCGCCGCCGACCAGTATATGCGTCGACTGGCCGGAGCGGATGCGCGCGGCCGCCGTCTCGACAGCGGCGACGCCGGCGCCTTCCTCGCCCATGAAGGTGCGCGACGATCCCGTCACCTTGTGGACGATCGAGATGTTGCCGGCGAGCAGGTTGGAGAGCTGTGCCAGAAACAGCGTCGGGCGCAATTCCGTGGTCAGCTTCTCGTTGAGCAGCACGTCGCGGTCATTGCGGCTTTCCGATGCTGCGAGAATGGCCGCGTCGACCGCCTCGTCGCGCTCGCCGCCGCCGGCGGCCACCACCATGTCCATGGTCGCGCAGAGTTCGTCATTGCCCTTGATGCCGGCATCGTCGAGCGCAAGGCCGGCCGCGTAGGTGCCGAGCCTCTGCCAGATCTCCATCTGCCGCTGGTCGCCACGCTTGGCGATCTGCAGGTTCCAGTCGATCTCCGGCAGCGGGTGAACCGTATAGGGCGAGAAGCGCGAGGCCTCCAGAACCGGCTCAAGGCGCGGCTGGACGAGCTTTTGCCAATGCGCATCCGGACCCTCGCCCAGTGACGAGACAAGGCCGATGCCTGATATGACGACGTCGCGGGGGTTCATGGGCGGCTGTTGTGGGTGAGGGCGCGTCAAGCGCTGTGCTTAGATGGCGTTCTTGGCGGCGACGAGCGCGTCGATCTTGGCGCACAGGTTCTTCATGACGAAATAGTCGTCGGTCGAGGCCTTGCCGTCGTTGACCTCCTGCGTCCACTTTTCCAACGGCACCTTGATGCCGAATTCCTTGTCGATGGCAAAGACGATGTCGAGGAAGTCGAGGCTGTCGATGCCGAGATCGTCGATGGTGTGGCTTTCGGGCGTGATCGTCTCGATGTCGATCTCGCTGGTGTCGGCGATGATCTTGGCGACTTTGTCGAACGTGGTGGACAAGGGCTTTTCCTTCGATTGCGGGCGGAATCTGTCCGCATGTGTTTTGGGCTGTCTAATCGGTTTTTCCGGGCAGGAAAAGGCCTGATACGCCGGGCGCAGATGGGATTGCTGCCCAGGCAGAGCAAGATGAGATCGGAATCCAACCACGGCTTCTCGTGGCAGTGGCATTTCGGCAACACCTATCTCGCTCGACGCGAGGAGCGACCGGCCCGGTCAGAAGGTAACGCGGCCGAGTACCCGCAGGCCGTCGCCCTGCGGCGCGACGACCACGGCTTCGCCTTCGCGCGGCGAGATGCCGGTCAATTCCTTGATGTCTTCGAGATGCGTGACCATGACCAGATTGTCGGAGCCGGAATAGCCGCGGATCTCGGCCAGGATCGCAGCGATCTGGGCGGCCTTCTCCTTTTCGTCGGTCTTCAGCAGGTCAAGCGGTGCGAACGGCTCCGGCTCGCTTTCGAAAGCGATGCGGGCGGTCTCGAGGCAGCGGCAATAGCGGCTGGACAGCACGCGCTCGACCGGTGCCGCGCGGGCGCCAAACAGCGCGCCGATCTTGCGTGCCTGCTGCTTGCCGCGCTCCGAGAGATTGACCTGGGTTGCACATTTGCCGAGGTCGAAATTGGCCGCATCGGTGGTGCCGGTGACCATGGCATGGCGGAGCAGGACCACATGCCCGCCGTCGCGCAGCAGCGCCCAGCCGGCTTCCGTCGCATGGGCTGTGGCGGAAACGGCAAGCAACAGCAGCGCCAGCACAAATCGAAGCATCGGACATCCTTTTCGGGTGACCGGCAGGCGGGCCCCGGTGACCGGCATATAGGGATGGCAAAGCCGGCTGAAAGACAAGCCGAGTGCAACCTGCGGCCGAAAAGCCTATTTCTTCGCTATCTGCTTCTTCACCAGATCGATCTTGCGGTCGGTCAGGGGGATGGGGAGTGTGTAGCCGGCTTCGGTAAAGCCCTGCTTGGCGTTCTCGAAGAATTCGATCGCCTTTTGGTATTCGGCATTGCCACCGCCATAGCTGCCGCGGTTCCAGTGGACGTCGCCGAGATTGTTCTGCTCGAAGGCCCATTGCATCGGCTGGCTTTCGCGAGTGAAGACCTTGAGCGTTGCCTCGAAGGCGGCTTCGGCTTCGTCCAGATATTTGCCGGTGCGTTCGAGATTGCCGAGATTGATCAGGCTCATGCCGATGCCGTTCTGCGCGTTTGCCCAATCGACGGGCGCGGTTTCGAAGGTCAGTACCTCCAGCGCCGCCCGGCGCGCGGCGATCGATCCGGCCAGTTTGCCGGGATCGGCCTCGCTCATGCTCAGCCATTGCAGCGCCGAGCCTAGACCAGCCTGCGCCAGTGCCCATTGCCGCGGCGTCGTCTCGCGCTTGTATTCGCGAAGTGCATCGCGATAGGCCTCGATCGCCTCCTCGTAGTGCACCGGCTTGTCGGTCACGCCGCCGAGCAGTTGCAGCGTGTTGCCGAGATTGTAGTGGGTCATCGCCCAGTCGAGCGGAAACTCCTTTTTGGTATAGACGCGCTGTGCCGCCCGGTATGCAGCGGCCGATTGCTCAAGCCTGGCAGGATCGCGCGTGCGCTGGCCGAGCGTCTGGCAGATCGAGCCGAGATTGTTCTCCGCTGAAGCCCAATCCGTCGGAAAGCGCTGGCGTGTGAATATGGTCAGCGCGTCGCCATAGGCGGCAGCCGCCTCTTCGAGCAGGCCGGTGCCGAGATCGAAACGGGCAGCACTGCTCAACGCGTTACCCAGATTGAGACGGCTGCTCGCCCAGGAGAGGGGGAAGGTGTCGCGGGTGCGGATTTCGAGCGCGGCGCGGAATGCCGCGGCTGCCTCGTCGATTTTTGCCTTGTCGTTGCGTTGCGTGCCGAGAGACACCAGCGTATTGCCGAGATTGTGCTGGACCATCGCCCACTGAACGGGCGCCTTTTCGCGCGTGTATTCTTCAAGCGCCAGCCGGTAGGCGGCCTCGGCCTCGGTCAGGCGCTCGTCTCCCGGTTCGCGCTCCGAAAGCGCGTAAAGCGCAAGGCCAAGGTTGCTTTGCGAGGCGGCCCAGTCCAGCGGGACTTTGTCGCGCGGCCGCTTCTCCAGCGTGGCGCGCATCGCCACCACCGCCTCGTTCAAGCGTTTCGGGTCGCTCTCGCGTTCGCCGATCTTCAACAGCACATTGGCCAGGTTGTTCTGGGCCGCGGCCCAGTTGATGTCGTCCTTCTCGCGCTCGAACACGGCAAGCGAATCGCGAAAGATTTTCGCTGCCTCTTCCAGCCGGTCGGTTTCGCGCTCGCGCTCGCCGATCGTCTGCAGCACCACAGCCATGTTGTTGCGGGTGATCGCCCAGTCGCGGTTCTGCTCGCCATTGGGGATGAAGTTCAGGATGACGCGGTAGGCGTCGATGGCGCGCTGCAGCGCTTGCCTGTCGCCGGTGGCGTTGCCATGCGCGTTAAGCGCTTCCGCCTCCTGGTTCTTGTAGTTCCAGCGCAGCCTGTCGTCCCATTTCTCGACCAGCGAGAAGGCCTTGCCGTAATCGTTGGCGGCCGACAGATAGTCGAAGACCAGCGCCGAAGCGTCGGCGCGCCTGGCATAGATCGCCGCGTCGGCAAGACGCTTCTGTCTGACCAGATCCTCTGCCCGATCGACCACGCCGCTGGCCTGCTCGACCCGGCCCACCGCCTAGTCGAGGAAGTTGCGCGCGGTGACGATGGCGCCCTGGCCGATCGCCTTGTCGGCCGAGGCGACGAGGCGGCTGATCTCGGGGTCGTCGGTGCGCAGCGCGTCGCGCTCGGAGATCATCTTCTTCAGGCGCTCGGCCTGGGCGTCGAGCAGCTTTTGCAGGTCGGTGGGGTCCTCCGGCATCTTTTCGGTGCCGAGCGCCTTCAACACGCCATAAAGCGCGTCGAGCGGCACGCCGTCCTGCAGCGAGGCCAGTTCGACCTGTGCCCGCTTGGGGTCAGGCAACTCGGCGATCGTCAGCAGCAATTGCCGCCGCTCGCCGGTGATCAGGCCGTCGTCGCCGGTCGGTTCCTGCGGTGCTGCGCCGAAGTAGAGCAGCCGGCGCAGGCTTTCATTGACCCATGGCCGCTGCTTGGCCTTGGTGTCGAGATAGACCTCCTCTGTCACCATGCGCATGACCGAGCCGAATTCGGTGCCCTTCATCGCCGCGAGATGGCGCAGAAGTGCCGCTGCGTAGGGGCTGTTTTCGCCGACGATGCCATCGAGTGCCGGCCGCCCCGGCTCGGCGGCAAAGCCGATCACCGTTCCGAGATTTTCCGTCGCGGTCGCGTTTGCCAGTGCCCTGGCGCCGCGCACCGGCTCCAGGCCGCCGGCGCCAATCGGCGAGGCCGAGGCCGTCGGCGCCCGGCGCAGCACCGCATCCGCCGGAAACGGGTTGGTGCGGCAGGCATCGAGCAGCATGATCGTTACCGGCACGGTCGTGTTCAATTCGTCCATGACGGCGGAGATCGGCACCAGGGCCTGATCGGCGTCCTTCAATGAAGAAACGTCGGCGTCGACCGGCACCAGATAGTTGTCGCCGCCGGCCTCGATGCCGTGGCCGGAATAGTAGATCAAGGCGACGTCGGCGTCCTCTGCATCCTCGGCGAAACGCTCGAGGTCGCGCTTCAGCTTTGCCGTGTCGCGGTCGGTGACGCTGCGCGCGTCGAAGCCGAGATCGGTCAGCATCTTGGTGATGTCGCGGGCGTCGTTGGCGGGGTTGGGAAGAGCCGCTATGTGCTGGTATTTCGACTGGCCGACAATCAGCGCCACGCCCTTGAGGCTCGCCGGCTCCGCGCGAAGCAAGGTCGTGACTAGGCAGAGCAGGGCGGCGACGAAAACCGTCAGCCACGCCTGCTTGAAGAAGTGCTGATTTCCGACAAGGCCCATTCGCCGCGTGTCCCCCGACAACTCTGTATAGCGCCGGCATCCAACCATGAGCAAATTCGGGCAAGATCCGAGCGGCCGGATTGTTGGCCGGGAAGGGCGATTGCGCCGCCGCCGGGGCTCGCCTATCACGGGAAAAATGTCTCCGCTTACCGAAACCGTCCTCTTCGTCTTCAGTCTCGTCGGGCTCGGCTATCTTGCCGGGTTGACCGGCTATTTGAAGCCGGCGAGCGGCGAGGGCGTATCCGAATTCGCCATCAACGTGGCAATGCCGCTTTTGCTGTTCCAGACCATGGTAAAGGCCGATTTCCACGGCGTGGCGCCGTGGTCGCTATGGGGCGCTTATTTCGCGGCGGTCGCGCTCACCTGGGCCACCGGCCATCTGGTTATTACGCGCATTTTCGGACGAGACGCCCGCGCCGGCGTCGTCGGCGGCGTATCGTCGTCCTACTCCAACGTCGTCCTGCTCGGCGCGCCCTTCATCATCGGCGTGTTCGGGCCGGCCGGGTTCGAAGTGCTGTCACTGCTCGTCTCCATTCACCTGCCAGTGATGATGATGGCCTCGATCATCCTTTTCGAGATGTTCGGCCGCGGCGGCAGCGAGCCTGTGCATCCGCTCCGCGTCGTCAGGAGCTTTCTCAGGCGGGTATTCATCAATCCGCTGATCATAGGCATACTGGCCGGGCTGGCGTGGCGCTTCACCGGTGCGCCGCTGCCGGTGCTTGCGACGCGGCTGAGCGACGCGCTGGCCGGCACGGCCGCCCCGGTGGCGCTGTTCGCCATGGGGCTCAGCCTGCGCCGTTTCGGCATTTCCGGCAATGTAAGGCCGGCGCTGGCGCTGTCGGCGCTGAAACTGTTCCTAATGCCGGCGCTGGTTCTCGGCCTGGTCTGGCTGATCGGCCTGCCGCCATTGACGGCCAAGGTGGCGGTCATGGTTGCGGCGTTGCCGTCCGGCATCAATTCCTATCTCATCGCGGTGCAGTTCAACACCGGCCAGGCGCTGGCGTCGAACCAGATGACCATCGCCACCGCCTGTGCGGTCGTGACCACTGCGTTTTGGCTAACAGTGGTCGTCCATGTTTTTGGATAAGAACTCGGGTTTTTGGATAAGAGCCCGGGTTTTTGGATGAGAACCCGGCTGCATCGCCTCTCGCTTTGGCTGGCCCAAACCCTATATGCCATCTTGTGATTGCTTGCGGGGCTTGCCCTGGGCTAAGAGCAGTGGCTCTAGCGATGCTATCGCGCACGTCCATTCACGAAATCAGCGACCGGCCCGCCAGGTGCCGAACGGAGGCGAGATCATGCTTCAGAAAACCAGCCATTTCATGCGGCAGGCCAATCTCATCAATGGCGAATGGGTGCAGGCCGATTCAGGCCAGACGGTCGACGTCAACAATCCTGCCACCGGCCTCAAGATCGGCACCGTGCCGAAGTCGGGCAAGGCCGAGACCCGCCGCGCCATCGAAGCCGCCGACGCGGCCTTCCAGACATGGCGCAAGACCACCGCGCTCGAACGCTCGAAGCTGTTGCGCAAGCTGCACGACGCGATGATGGACAATCAGGACGTGCTGGCCGAACTGCTGACCATCGAACAGGGCAAGTCGCTGTTCGAATCGAAGGGCGAGATCGGCTCGGCCGCGTCCTACATATTGTGGTTCGCCGAAGAAGGCCGCCGCACCTATGGCGACGTCGTGCCGTCGCCCTGGGCGGACCGCCGTATCCTGGTGACCAAGGAACCGGTCGGCGTCATCGCCGCCATCACGCCATGGAATTTCCCGTCCTCGATGCTGGCCCGCAAGCTCGGCCCAGCACTTGCCGCCGGCTGTACCGCCGTGGTCAAGCCGGCGTCGCAGACGCCTTATTCCGGCCTTGCCTGGGGCGCGCTTGCCGAGGAAGTCGGCTTCCCCAAAGGCGTAATCAATATCCTGACCGGCGCTGCCGGTGAGATCGGCGACGAGATCTGTGCCAACCCGCTGGTCAAGAAGATCACCTTCACCGGCTCGACGGAGGTCGGCAAGATCCTGATCCAGAAGTCGTCGGTGACCGTCAAGAAAGTGTCGATGGAGCTCGGTGGCAATGCGCCGTTCATCGTCTTCGACGACGCCGACATCAAGCGGGCCGTCGCCGGCGCCATCACCGCCAAGTACCGCAATTCCGGCCAGACCTGCGTCTGCACCAACCGCTTCCTGGTGCAGGCCGGCATCTACGACCAGTTTGTCGAAAAGTTGGCTGCTGCGAGCAACGGGCTGAAGGTCGGTTCCGGCCTCGAAGACGGCGTCCAGCAGGGGCCGCTGATCGACGAAAAGGCGGTGGAGAAGGTCGAGGAGTTGATTGCCGACGCTACCGCCAAGGGCGGCAAGGTCGTCGCCGGCGGCAAGCGCCACGCGCTCGGCGGCTCGTTCTTCCAGCCGACGGTGATCGCCAATGCGACGCCGAGGATGCGCTTCATGAAGGAAGAGATCTTTGGCCCGGTAGCGCCGGTATTCAAGTTCGAGACCGAGGAAGAGGCCGTAGCACTCGCCAACGACACCGAGTTCGGCCTGGCCTGCTACTTCTACACCGGCGATCTCGGCCGCGCCTTCCGGGTCATGGAAGGGCTCAAATACGGCATGGTCGGCGTCAATGAAGGGCTCATCACTACCCCTGAAGCGCCGTTCGGCGGCGTCAAGGAATCGGGCCTCGGCAAGGAAGGCGGCCATCAGGGCATCGAGGACTATCTCGACACCAAATATGTCTGCATCGGCGGACTTGGTCTCTAGAAGCCTCATGCGGTAATACCGAAAAAGAACCCTGAGCCGCTTCGAAAGGCCGGGCTGGCGTCGAGCAACGAACTTGCGAGCATGGCGATGAAGGACGGCGAGGTTTTCGGCACGACGCAGGCGGGCGAGGAAGTCCGCCGTTTCACCATTCGTGGCGGCGGCCTCACCGCCAACATCATCGGCCTGGGTGCGATCATCCAGGATCTGCACCTGGCCGGGCACGACGCACCGCTGGTGCTCGGCTATGATCGTTTCGAGCACTATGAGACGGATACCGCCTTCTTCGGCACTGTCGTCGGGCGCTATGCCAACCGTATCCGCGACGGCCGCTTCACGCTTGCCGGCAAACGCTACCAGACCGAGCGCAATTTCCTCGAAAAGCACACGCTGCATGGCGGTTCGCAAGGTTTTTCGCGCCGTGCCTGGGCGGTTTCGCTGCATGGCAGGGATTTTGTCACGCTGACATTGCACGACCCGGACGGCACGATGGGCTTTCCCGGCGCGCTCGACGTGACCTGCACCTACCGGCTGAAGATCCCCGGCACGCTCAGCGTCGAACTGACCGCCACCTGCGAGGAGCCGACGCTCTGCAACCTCACCCAGCATTCCTATTTCAACCTGGACGACGGCGGCGCCGGCGACATTCTCGACCACCGGCTGATGCTGAATGCCGGCGCTTATCTTCCTGTCGACGCCGATCTGATCCCGACAGGCACGGTCAAGCCGGTTGACGGCACACCTTTCGATTTTCGCCAGGCGCGGCCGCTGCGCATGGAGACCGAGGGCGAGCAGCTCCCTTACGACCAGAATTTCTGCCTCGCCTCGACGCGTGGGCCGCTGAAGCAGGCGTCGTGGGCGCAAGGCGCGAATTCCGGCGTCGAGATGGAACTCTGGACCACCGAGCCGGGCGTCCAGCTCTATACCGGCCAGTATCTGGCACCGTCCTCGCCTGGACTGGGCGGGCGTCAATACAAGGCGTTTTCGGGCTTTTGCCTGGAGCCGCAAATCTGGCCGGATGCGCCCAACCGGCCCTATTTCCCGCAAGCCACGCTGTGGCCGGGCCAGATCTACCATCACGTGACGGAATACCGGTTCAGGCTGCCTTAGGGCATGACCCCCGGAAACCGGCATGGTTTTGCTGCGCTGACCTCCGGTTCGGAAAGGATCATGCAAAATTCAAAGTGTTATAGCGTCCTTTGCGCGTCCAATGACGCGCGGCGCTCTGGAGTCAAAACGCAATCACTCTGAACGACCGACTTCGAACCCTCTCGGACCTTTGACGCCGAGAGCCCTGACGACGCAAGTTGACCCGTTGAAGACGTTCATCCGCACCCGGTCGAAAGTCAGGAACGGCTGACGAGCGGTCATTCACCGCGCGGCCAACGGCGCGTTCTGGCTCCGACGCTTCCATGGGTGTAGGGTTGTGCCATAAAGAGGCGCATATGGCGGTTCCCCCTCTCAATCGGAAGCTGCTGGCGATCCTGGCGGCCGATATGGTTGGCTACTCGAAAGCGATGGAGGCCGATGAGGCCGGAACCATTGAGCGATTGAAAACCGTTCGTTCCGAGGTGTTCGACCCCGCCATCTCCCAGCACCATGGCCGCGTCGTCAAGTTGATGGGCGATGGCGCGCTTGTCGCCTTCGAAAGCGTGGTCGACGCAGTCGCCTGCGCAGCGGAAATCCAAAGCGCGGCGGCCGCGCGCAATGAAGGTCTGCCAGAGCCTGAGCGCATCGTGTTCCGCATCGGGGTCAATCTGGGCGACGTTGCGCTGGTTGACGGCGATGTCTATGGCGACGGCGTCAATGTCGCCGCGCGGTTGCAGCAACTCGCTGAGCCGGGCGGCGTGATCGTATCGGGCACGGCCTTTGACCATCTGCAGGGCAAGCTTGATTTGCCCCTCGATTTCGCCGGCGAGCAGCAGGTCAAGAACATCAGCCGCCCCGTGCGGATGTACCGACTGAGGCTCGATGGCAAGCGGGTGCGTTGGACCTTACGCAAGGCGATGCCGCGCTGGACCAGGACGACTGCAGCGGCCATCGTCGTGCTGGCTCTGGCGGGTGGAGGGACCTGGTGGTTCTTTCAGCCCGCGCCGCTGGGGGCCAAGCCATCGGTCGCGGTGCTGCCCTTCAATAATTATGGCGGCGACGAGGCCACCGGGCGTTTGGCCGATGGCTTGACTGAGGATATCATAACCGACCTCGCGCGGTTTCCCGAACTTGAGGTCGTGGCCCGGAATTCGACGGAAGTTTACAAAGGCAAGCCGGTGGATGCCCGCCAGGTAGCAAGTGCGCTCCATGTCGGCTTCGTACTAGAAGGCTCTATCCAGCGGCAAAATGGGCGGGTGCGGGTCACCGCGCAGTTGATCGATGCACAAACCGGCAACCATCTTTGGTCGGATCGTTGGGACCGGCCTGCTGAGGACGTTTTCGCCGTCCAGACCGAGATCGCAGAGCAAGTCACCAACCGTCTGGGCGGCGGCGTAGGGTTGATTCAGGCGGCCGGGCGGGCCGCGGCCAAACGTAAACGACCTGAAAACCTGAATGCTTATGATTATTATCTGCTCGGGACCGAGAAGATTGAAAAGATCACCATAGCGGATGAGGAGGAGGCCATCGCGCTTCTCAACCGCGCCGTTGAGCTGGACCCCGGGCTGGCCCGGGCCTGGGTAGAACTTTATCATGCTCATGGTATATTGGCTGGCTTCGGTATCAATCCCGAGAGCGAGATCAAGGCGGCTGCCGATGTGGCCGAACGCGCGGTGCGGCTCGATCCAAGTGACGCTGAGGCACACGCCGTGTTTGGTATGAGCCTCAGCCAGAAGGGCGACAACGCCCGCGCCAAGGCTGAGCTGGACACGGCCCTTCGTCTAGCTCCCGGTTCGTCCGAAATCCTGACATTCTATACCGGCTTTGCGGCACGCTTCAATGAACCCGAACGCGGCGCTCAGATGGTCGACCAAGTAATGCGGCTCGACCCGAACTACCCGATGTGGACGTCCAACTTCTTCGCCCCTGCCTATTTTATGGCCGGCCGATATGAGGACGCGTTGAAGATGCTGGAGCGCATGACGCCTAACAACTACGACAAGTGGAAGTGGGTGGTGCTTAGCAGCTCCCTTGCGGCTCTGGGTCGAATGGATGAGGCGAATGCTTCGGTTAGGGAAACTCTCAAGCAGTACCCGGACCTGACCGTCGAGAGCATGATTAATGAAGTGGGCTTGAGCACTAAAGAGCGCAGCCGGTTTATTGAAACAATGCCGCTCGCCGGCTTTCCGGCTTGCACCAAGCCCGAGGCGCTGGCGAAACTCGCCAAACCTGTGCGATTGTCGGAATGCGAGACGGGGGAGGCGAAGCCTCTCGGGCAGCCATAGAACACCCCTGTGCAAAGAAAGGCGAGGGCCGCTGCTCGCCAGCGCGCGAACGGCGCGCGTTGCCAGGAACGACCGCTGTGCATCGAAAGCGACAGTTCACTGGCCAAACGATGAATGGCGGCAAGTGGCGCTTAAATTTGGGTCCTTATCGGCTGCCGGAGAGCCAATCGCTCTCGAGTGCAGGCACTCCAGTGGAGTCCAGACGTTGGATTGGACCCTCGACCTCTACAAAAGCTCACTGAGCTTCGGGTCGGGCTACGACGGCATTCCGAAGCGATCGCTTCGGCGAGAAGTCGTCGTTCTCAATCGGGCGAAGGGGGAGACATCGGCGAAGACGGCATAAGGGAGGATGGGCCAGACCGAGCCGACGGAAAGGTCGTAGCCATTGGAGCGCATAGCGCCTGGCCGGGAGGCCGCCGCCAGCCAGACCTACGCGGCGCGTCGTTGAGCGAGGTGGAGACCCGAACGGGCTCGACGAGGGTCCACGGCGGTCACAATGTGGTGGTGGTGATCGCAGTAGACGCGATCCGGCGAAGTTGGCCCAGCACAAAAACGATAGCCGCCGGGTACTGACGGGTCTTCGCTCACCGGGAAGCGGCACTGATAGAGGCCTAGCTGAATGAGAGGGACGTCTCTCGAAGTTAGTCTGATATTTTCAGGCATGATGGTTTCCTAGTTCACAGCAATTGCCGGCTGACGGCCGCAGTGCGACCCGTCGGGGCGAGCTTCTCTCGTTTGGGAGGGCTACGGACTATATGGTGTTGGTAGCACCGTCAATGAAGCCCGACGCCCTGCTTCTGAAGCCAATAGTTTGCGACTTAAGGCCACACCCGCGAACGCATTGGCAATCTACCATCGTGTCCCCGAGGCACCCGCCCGCCGGTGTTTGTCGGCGGCGGGGCACTGGCTTGTGGCCCCCTATGAGACGCGCTCTGCCGACCCCCTCGTTCACAGTCCGGACCACCTCATGCCGGGTCGCTCTAGCCGCCAAAACCCAAATCACTCTAAGACGACCGAGTTCCGACCCTTGCAGTCGATCAGTTGCGAGCGTCGCATGACGCGATCTGACCCTGAGCTGCCCTTCGTCGGCCCATTTCACTGCCCGATAGCCGACATTCGCGGCACTCGGCACTGACCCCTTGCTGACCTTCTCCAAGACGAGCCCCAAGCGCAAGTCGTGGCCCCAGTGGGGACAATCGACAGGCGCGATCACCCTATGTAGCTGCTTGGCGATCGAGCCTCGAAGTCAACCTGATAGACTTTTGAAATGGGCGGCATAAAATTCGCTTTTCTGCTTTCAATGAAAGCAACGCGAAATGGCCGAAGAACGCGCCCAACGCCGCCTTGCCGCCATATTGGCTGCCGACGTGGTGGGCTACAGTCGACTTCTGGACCAGGACGAGCAAGGAACGTTGGCCGCTTTAAGGAGGAGGAGGAAGGAAATCCTCGAACCACTCGTCCGCGACCGTCATGGCCGTATTGTGAAACTGATGGGTGATGGCGTTCTGGTCGAGTTCGGAAGCGCGGTGAACGCCGTGTCATGCGCCGTGGACCTTCAGAAGCGGATGGCGGCCGCAAACGAGGGTGTGACCGCCGACCGGAGAATCTACCTGCATATCGGCATCAATCTGGGCGATGTCGTTGTCGAGGACGGCGATCTGTTCGGCGACGGCGTCATTGTCGCAGTGCGGCTCCAGGCAATGGCCGGGGCAGGAGACGTCTGTGTGTCCGGCAGCGTCTACGACCAAGTCAAGCGGAAGCTCGATTGCGGCTTCGACGAACTTGGTCCGCAAGCGATCAAGAACGTCACCGAACCAGTGTCTGTCTACCGGATCCGGCTGTCGACCGCATCGGACGATGGCGGGTTCGCGGAGAAAGCGCCTCTGCAGCTCCCCGCCAAGCCCTCCATTGCCGTCCTCCCCTTTACGAACATGAGCAATGATCCGGAGCAGGAGGCATTTGTCGATGGCCTCACCGAAGACTTGATCACGGATCTGTCGAGGACAAGCGAGTTGTTCGTCATCGCCAGCAACTCGGCATTTGCATACAAAGGCAGGCACGTGGATGTGCGTCGCATCGCGCGAGAACTGGGAGTTCGCCATCTTCTTGAAGGTAGTGCACGGCGGGCCGCTGGACGGGTGCGTATCAACGCCCAACTGATCGACGCGATCGCGGGTGACCACCTTTGGGCCGAAAGATTCGACCGGAGCCTAGAAGATATCTTCGCCGTTCAGGACGAGGTGACCGGCAAGATTGTCGAGGCTCTGGTTGGACGCCTGACCACCGCGCCGGCGCGCAACAGACCGAGCAACCTGGAGGCCTATGATCTCTGTGTGCGTGCCCGGGCCCTTGGCTTGCAAACCGCGCTCACCGCGAAAGAGGCCATTTTGCTGCTAGACCGGGCAATCGCGCTCGACCCGGAATACGCGGAGGCGCACCGTTGGCTGGCACTCAACCTCTGGCTGGGCTGGGAGTTCTGGGACGAACCGATGGACCCCAACCGCGCAAGAGCGCTCGCCGAAGCACAGCTGGCGGTCGAACTCGACCCGAACGACGCCGGGAACAGATGGGTATTGGGCGTCATACTTGGACATGAGAGTCGCTGGGTGGAATCGGATGCCGAATTCGATGCTGCCCACGAGTTGGACCCCAACCACGCCGACGCTTGGGCAATGCAGGCCGAGTTGACGACGGAAAAGGGCCGACCTGCCGAAGCCATAGAGCAGGTCCGCAGGGCACTGCGACTCAACCCTCACCCGCCCGGTTGGTATTACTGGATGTTGGGCCAGGCCCAATATGCCATGGGCGACTACGAATCCGCGATCCAAACGCTGCGCAGGCCCGAAACCTATCGCACGACTTCACGACGCCTGCTTGCAGCAAGCCTTGCGCAACTTGGCCGTTTGGAGGAAGCGCGCTGGGAGGCGAAAATGTTCATGATAAGCAATCCGCACTTCACTATCCGGCACTGGTCGGATT
The DNA here is from genome assembly GCF_040321675.1 of Mesorhizobium sp. M0296. Classification (NCBI taxonomy): domain Bacteria; kingdom Pseudomonadati; phylum Pseudomonadota; class Alphaproteobacteria; order Hyphomicrobiales; family Phyllobacteriaceae; genus Mesorhizobium; species Mesorhizobium sp. M0296. The sequence continues at coordinate 100,341 of NZ_JAMYRZ010000018.1, read as the reverse complement.
CGCAGCCATTCCCAGCCGAAGACGTGCGCCGGCATATCGTGGAAGGTTATCGCATGGCGGGGCTGCCAGAATGACTGTCATTGGTTATACCTTCGGCCTGCTGTCGACAGGCGTCCCAAGGCTGCCGCAGCAACGAATATTTTGGTCTTCTGACGGAACGAAATTCGCCATATCGTGCGTTTGTTTCGCCTCATGGTGTGCTTGAACATGGCCAGTGAAGACTTTCGGCACCGGATAGCGCGACGCGAGGACCTCGCCTCCATGATTGCGCTCATGGATGCAGCGATCTCCGAACTCCAGAAACCGTTTCTCGACGATGACCAGATCCGATCCAGCCGCGCAATCATGGGACTGGACACGCAGCTTGTCGATGATGGCACCTATTTCGTCGTGGAGCACGAGGGCGTCCTGGCAGGCTGCGGTGGCTGGAGCCGGCGCACGACCATGTATGGTGGTGATCAGTCACCGGGACGCAACGCGGCACTGCTTGATCCAACCACGGACGCGGCGCGTATCAGAGCCATGTATACGCATCCGGACTTTGTCCGGCGAGGCGTCGGTCGCCTTATCCTTTCGCTGTGTGAACGTGCCGCTAAGGCTGAGGGCTTCCGCCGTGCCGATCTGGCAGCCACGATGGCAGGAGTGCCGCTCTATCGAGCCTGCGGCTACCAGCCCGCCGAGAAATTCGTCGATGACCGTGGCGGCGCTCCGGTTCCGATCCTGATGATGAGCAAGACGCTCTGAGCTACGCTCAAAGGCCACTCGCTCGCGGCCGGCATTCGCTCCGGCCAGTTTGGCAGGAGGAGGATGCTGGAGATTGAACCAGGCCATCTCGAACGAAACAGTACTTCGCCTGTACTTCCGCTCCATGGTCGAGTCGCGACCGACGTGGAGGTTTTCGCGAACGTCTCGAGATGGCGCACGTGGTCGGGTGGCGCGTTGAGTTTAACCGGATCAAACGACCATCCGCTTCGGGTCCGCATCAGGTCGTAGCGAGAACGACCGCAATGGTGAAGGGCCATGATTGTCAGCAAATGGCGCTCTGTGCTCATTCCCGCCGACTAATTCAAACGGCAAGTTCCGCCCATCTGGGCCATTGGCGGCAGCCAGTCTGATTGAGTTTTGACCCTAATCCTCAAACGCCGCCCTCAGCGTTTCGAACGTCGCAAACACGCCCAATGCAGCGCCCTCGGGATTCTTGGTCGGTGGCAGAGCTTCAGCTATCCGGCGCACCAAGGTCGTCTCAGAACCGGCTGGAGCGTTCTTTCGGCTGAGGCGACTTCAAGCCGTGACAGGAGCATTCCGGATCAGCGGGAAGTCGCGCGGCGGTCTCCAGCGCGACCCGCGACGCAGTCATGGAGAGGCTCGGCAACACGTCCTCCTGCAGCAGTTTCTGGCGATTGCGATCCATATAGTCGTTGAAGCCCGCCGTCACGAACGCGCAAGGCACGAAACACGCGCCGATCTCGCGCGACAAGGTCGCCTCAGGGGCTATGGAATGGTTGAGTACATCGGCCCCCATGCCCCGATATGCCAAGGCTTCGGCAGGCGTTGTCAGCCGGGGCCCATAACAATGGGCAGCCACCAACTGCTGTTCGATGCCATAAACGCGGCATTCGGCTGGCCAATGACGGCGCGCCGTTTCGACCAGAACCGCCGCACATCTTGGACACACGATTTGCTTGCCCGAACAGTCAAAGCTCTGACGGTCAGGAAGCAGTGAAAACGGGGTCTGCGTCAGTTCGATGATATCGGCGGGCACCACCATGTCGCCCGGCTGGATCGCCTTGTTGACGGCGCCTACAGTCGAGCAGGCGAGAACTTGCCGTACACCCGCCCGCATCAATACCCAGAACGCGCGGCGATGGCAGGAATGGTCGATACGGTCGCGGGGATTGCCGTGCGAATACATGCACAGCGCGCGTTTTGCTCTCCCTTCGGCTGTGATCGACGCATCGAACTCGAGCAGCTTCCAGTTGTCGGTGCGACCGAAAGGTGTTTCAAAACTCATGTCGCGCCGCAAGGTGCGCACACCATCGAATTCGACATCTTCCGGGAAGGCAAGCCCCCAGTTTGCCGACCCGGTGATGATGGCCAACCCTACCTGAGGGATGTCCGTCGAATGATCCGTCAGATCGTCGGCTGCATGGTAATTGGTGGGCATGTTTCCAGTCTCGGTCAGGATTTTTGGCGAAGGGTCACAATCAGGACCACAGCCACGACGATGACGGTCCACAATGTCGAGATCGCCGCAATGGTCGGATCGATCTGATCGCGCAGCGACAGGAACATAAGCTTCGGCATCGTGCTGTTGCGACCACTTGCGATGAAGATCGAAATCACGGACTCGTCGAGCGAAGTCAGGAACGCCATCAATGTCGCCGACAGCAAGCTGATCCGAAGTTGCGGAACGATGATTCCGCCAATGGACCTGGCCCAGTTTGCACCGAGGCTGCGCGCCGCCTGAACCTGGTTCCAGTCAAAGCGGGCGAGAGCGGGTAGCAACACAATGCAGGCGACCGGAACGGCCAGCACCACATGTCCGACCAGCACACCGAATAGCGTTCCGATCAGATGTTGTGCGGCCAACACAAAGAAGAGACCGATCGCAAGCAGGATACCTGGAGTGATCGAGGGGGTCAGCAGGACGCTCTGGATGGCCGCAGCGGTCTTTCCGCCCAGCCGATTCATTGAAATGCAGGCGAGCAGCGCGAAAGGCACCGCGATCAACGCCGTCAACGTCCCAAGGATCAAACTCGTTCTGAGCGCGGCCATCCACGTTGCCGAGCCGAAGAAGTTCTCGTACCAGCGCAATGAGTAGGCGTGCGGCGGAAACTCGAGGAGATTCGACGCCGAAAAGGAAAGCGGCACCACCACGAGCGTCGGCAGCATCAGAAATGCCATGACAAGAGCGGCAAAGCTCCAGAGCAAAGTGCGGGCGAGCCTGTTTTGCGGATAGGCTTCAAGCATGGGAGGCTTCCACGGTGTTCCGGGCAACCAGACGGCGTGCCGCCAGCAACATCACGCCGATCAGCGCCATAAGAACGAGGAGCAGAATGCCCAGGACGCTTGCCGACCCCCAGTCCTGAAAGGTCGAGAGTGTACGCTCGATCCGGGTAGAGAGCGGATTTACCTTGCCGCCGCCAAGCACCGCCGGCGTGATGAAAAAACCTATGGCGTAGATGAGGACGATGATCGAACCCGAGAAGATGCCGCCCGCCGAAAGCGGCATAATGACTGTGCGGATGACCTGCCTGAGAGTGGCTCCCATGCTCGCAGCCGCGCGAATGAGATTTGGGTCGATATCGCGCATCGCAGCATAAACAGGCAGCAGAAAAAGTGGCAGCATGTAGTGCACCATGCCGATGAGCGTTCCCGTGAAGTTGTAGACCAGCGGCAATGGCTCCGCCGTCAGGCCTGAACCGGTCAAAGCCGCGTTGATCAGGCCGTCGCGCCGCAAGAGCACGAGCCAACCATAGGTACGCACCAGAATAGAGGTCCACAGCGGCAGCATGACGAACGCCATGAGCACGTTGGCCAGCCTTGGTCTGACGCTGGCTAGCGCCAGCGCCAGAGGAGTGCCGAGGAGAATGCAGCCCGCCAGCGTACCCAAGGACAGTTCGAGGGTCGTGACGAGCGCCGACCACGTCAGTCCGCTCGAAAGGACCTTCTCGTAGTTGCCGACGGTGTACTCACCCCCGGTGGTCAGGAAGGATTGCCGGATGATCCAAAGGATGGGCAGTATCGCCGCCAGTCCAACGATGAACAGCGCCGGGAGCGAAAGTGATAGAAAAAACCGCCGCTCGCGCCGCGCATCCGCCGCGAGCGCCGGGTCCCGGACGACGGTCACGCCATCGCTCCCGGTATCGCGTGAATCTTCGCTGCTGGTGCATATGCGGTCATCCGCTGACCGGCGGCAAGCTCGGCGCAGCCGCCGGCCAGCGCTGCCGGAATGCAGACAAGAACCTCTTGCCCGCCGTCAAGCGCCAGCGTCAAAAGCCAGTTCTCGCCGCGGAACGCTTTGGCGCGCAGTATTCCTTCGAGAGCCACTCCGTCTCCCCCGACGAGCTTCGCATCAAGATGGAAGCTTTCGGCGCGGATCATCAGGGTTTCGCGTGATGCTTCGGCGCCGTCGATTCTGCGCGCTGAGCCCGGGGCCACAATGTTGGCCTCGCCCATGAACTCCGCGACGAAGCGGGTCGATGGACGATCATAAATCCGCTGCGGCGTATCTATCTGCTGGATGCGGCCAGAATTCATCACCGCAATCCGGTCAGACATAATCAGCGCTTCGCGCTGGTCGTGGGTTACATAGATTGTGGTGATCCGTAGATGATCATGCAGACGCCGGATCTCATACTGCATGGTCTCGCGCAGGTTCTTGTCGAGCGCCGACAGCGGCTCGTCCATCAACATCACGCGCGGTTCGAAGACGATAGCCCGCGCCAATGCCACCCGTTGACGTTGGCCGCCGGATAGTGCGGCAATATTGCGCTCCGCCAGACCATCCAGCTTCACGCGGGCCAAGGTATCAAGCGCCCGCTGACGCGCCTCCGCTCTCGGTACCTTGCGCAGCACCAGCGGATACGCGACGTTCGCCAGGACATTCATGTGGGGAAACAAGGCGTAATTCTGGAATACTATGCCGATGTCTCGTTTGTTGGGCGGCAGGCGGGTGATGTCTCGATCGCCCAAGAAAAGTTTACCGGAATCCGGCCTGACAAAACCGGCCAGAGCCATGAGTAACGTGGTCTTGCCCGATCCCGATGGTCCAAGCAGCGTGAGGAATTCGCCAGCCTGAATGTCGAGCGAAACATCATCCAGTGCGACGTAGGACCCATAAGCCTTGTGCACGCTTTCGATGGTGATCGCGAGCGACTTCATCATGTGCTCCAGCCTTGAAGCGCATCGCGTTCGACCGGCTTCACGCGACGCGCTTTAGGTTCTTGTTTTCATGCATGTCGTTGTCGCGCTGCACATTTTTGCGCGACATGCGTCAGAGCTGAGAGTCAGCGAGCCATCATTTCATCGAAGGCTCTTTGGGCAGCCTCGCCATTCTTGACCCACCATTCTGAATTGGAAAACACCGAAGTGCCAGCATTTTCAGGCGCTGTCGCAAGGGTCTTCAGACGGTCCTCGGGAATAAGGCCACCCTTATATGCCGCAGGATTGACTGGGCCGTAGGCAATGAAATCGGTCAGCTTGGCAACCCGCGCGGGCTGCGTCATCGCTGCGATGAGCTTCATCGCGGCTTCCTTGTTCGGCGCTCCCTTCGGCACCCCAAGACAGTCCGTGCCGATGACCGAACCCTTGAACGTGTAGTCAGCCGCGCCGCCATCGGCTTTCACGGTTTGGGCGCGTCCGTTCCAGGTAATGACCAAATCCGCCTCACCGTCTTTCAGCAACTGCGCGGACTGGGCGCCCGAGGTCCACCACACGGCGACATCTGGTTTGATCGCTTCAAGCCGCTTGATGGCGCGCTCTAGCCCTTCCGGCGTGCTGAGCACGGAATAGACGTCCGCCGGTGCCACGCCATCGGAGAGAAGCGCGATCTCGATCGAGTCTTGCGCATTGGCGCGCAACGCGCGACGGCCAGAAAATTTGGCAACATCCCAGAATTCCGCCCACGTCTTCGGCGGGTTCTCGCCATAGGTCTTGGTGTTCCACGACATGACGGTGCCATAGGAGTCAAACGGATAGCAGTAGTCGGACTTCGCACCCTCCGGCACGGATTTCGGATCGATGATCTTGTAGTCGAGTGGCTCCAGCAGCGATTGTGCGGCCGCCTGGGCACCTTCCGGTGAGCCCAGGTGAATGACGTCGGTCGTGACCGCACCCGAGGTGACCTGCATCTTCAAGGCGGCCAGGCCGTCGCTTAGGGTCTCCTCGCGGACATCATAGCCAAGCTCTTTTGCAGCAGGCCCCCACATGGCTTCCTTCATGGCATTACCATAATCCCCACCTGCGGTCGTGATGGTGACTGTTTGCGCATGAACGGGCAGGGCAGCCGAGATTGCGAATGCTGTTAAGGAAATGCGTAGCCAGGACATAGGTTCTCCTCCCCAACTTTATCAAACATCGCTCAAAAGAGCCATTATTTTGTAATCGTAACGTTACGATTGCATCTCAATGCGCTGGAGTCAAGCTGCTTCCTACGGGAGTTTCGATTGACCGGGATGTCGAATTCGGTAACGTTATGGCGGTCAGCAAATCAGCCGGCGCTTTCGCAAATGAAGTCGGGCGAACAATGGCCAATCTAAAGCAGATCGCCGCGGAACTTTCCCTCTCGGTGACCACGGTATCCCGCGCTCTGAAGGATGGGCCGGAGGTGCAGCCCTCGACCATAGCCCGCGTCAAGGAGGCGGCTAAGCGGGTCGGCTATTTACCAAATCATCATGGTCGCGCGCTCAAAACCGGTCGAACGCAGACGCTGACGGCAGTACTCCCGATGGAAACACGAGACCATCTGTCCGATCTGTTGAAGCTTCCTTTAATCGAAGGCATGACGCTGGCGGCGCGGCAAGCCGGTTATAGTCTGTCCATCTATTCCACCACTCCCGACGACGATCCCGTCGAGAGTGTGCAGCGGCAGCTTCAGGCGCGCAGCGCAGACGGCCTGATCATCACGCGCCTGGTGTCGGCTGATCCGCGCGTCAAGCTGCTGCTGGATAAACGCATGCCGTTCGTCGCGTTTGGAAGAACCGACCTGGATATCGCGTATCCTTATGTCGATGTCGACAATGAACAGATTGCCTACGAGGCGACCCGGCGGCTCATGGATAAGGGCTGTCGACGCATTGCGCTGCAACTTCTCGTTCCGGAGGACCAGGCGAGTGCCGTGCGTCTTTCCGGGTATGGAAGGGCAATGGCCGAGGCTGGTATTCCGATCGACCAATCGTTGATCGGTCATGGCATGTTCACCATGGAATCGAGCGCAGGCTGGTTCGATCGCTTGCTGGCGTCATCAGATCCGCCAACGGGCTTGGCGTGCGCCAACGAACTGGGCCTTCTGGGAGCGTTGCACGCTCTCGGCAAGCGGGGTCTCACACCAGGCCGCGACGTTCACATTGTCACCCGTGACAGCACGCGGCTGGCACGCTTCCTGCCGGCAAAGATCGGAGTTCATTCCGTGGATATGGCGGGTGTTGGACGCAAACTTATCGAAGTCCTGGAGAGCCGGATCATCAATCCGCTTGGGCCGGTGGAGACAGTCTTGGTGCAAGGCAGATTCGAGCCGGCCGAATAGTCCGGGCTGCCCTCAGGAGGCCACCTCGTCTTGAACCGGCCGGATCAGCGCCTTTGCGGCAGCTGCTCCCGCCGCTAGGATACGATCCGATAATTCCGTTCCTTCCACGGCGCGCGCGAGTTGAAGCGCGCCGATGAGCGTTGCAAACATGCCCAACGCAGCGCCCTCGGGATCGTTCGTCTGCGGCAGAGCTTCAGCTATCTGGCGCACCAGGGATTGAGCGCGCTCGGCATAGAGGGCTCGCGTTTCAGGCGGCTGCCGCGCGATTTCCGGCAACAACGCGGCCGAAGCGCAACCCTTTCCAGGATTGTCCCGGTGCTCGGCCGATAGATACGTCTCTATGGCCATTTCCGGACCGCCGGCGGCCAATGCTTCCTGCACTTCATGCGACTGCGCGTCCAAGGCCGCCGCCACGCTTTCACGGACGAGCTCCGCCTTCGACTGGAAGTGCGGATAGAAGGCGCCGTTCGTCAGCCCGGCGTCGCTCATGATGGTTGCCAGCCCGGACGCCGCGATGCCGTCAGATCGAAAACGTTCGGCGGCGACCTCCATGATCCGGCTGCGTGACGCGTCTTTTCGGCCCTTTTCGTAGCGCATGGTCTTTCTTTCCTGTCCTGCTATTGCATTATGCTCATAATCTGATATTACGATCATAATTCAACTCGTGGAAATAAGCTAGACCTCTCGAACCTGGAACATCAAAAATGAATGGGAATTCTGAAAAGACCGCAATCGTGACCGGAGCCTCCTCCGGCATCGGCCGCGCCAGCGCCGAGGCCTTGGCGCGGGCGGGTTTCACTGTCTTCGGGACAAGTCGCCGCAAGACCAGTAATGGTCCGGGCGGAGTGACCATGCTGGCATGCGACGTGACCGATGATGCGGCCGTCAATGCGCTCGTTGCCACCGTGCTCGCGCAGACCGGCCGGATCGACCTCCTGGTCAACAATGCCGGTGTCGGTCTGCTAGGAGGCGCCGAGGAATCCTCGGTCGCCCAGGTACAAGCCCTGTTCGACGTCAATCTGTTCGGCGTCATGCGAATGACCAATGCGGTGTTGCCGTCGATGCGGCGGCGCGGCGAAGGGCGCATCATCAATATCGGCTCCATTCTGGGACTGGTACCCGCGCCATACTCAGCTCATTACTCGGCGGTCAAGCACGCGCTCGAAGGCTATTCGGAATCGCTCGACCACGAGGTGCGCGCCTTCAACGTCCGCGTTTCCGTCATCGAGCCGGCATTCGTTCGCACCGTCTTCGACCAGAACGGCATCGAGCCGGATTCGCTGTTGAAGGAATACGATCGGGCTCGAGCCGGGCTCAAGGCGCTGCTGGGCGATGTGATGCCCAAAGCCGATCGGCCGGAAGTGGTGGCGGATGTGGTTGTCAAGGCAGCGACCGATGCCCGCCCGCGACGGCGCTATACCGCTGGCAACGCAGCGCGCCAGGTCAGCCTGCTGCGCCGCTTTGCCCCCGCGGGGATTTTCGACAAGAGCCTGCGCAAGCAGTTCCGCTTGCCGGTCTGAACAACGGCGAGGCAGAGGATTTCACGCACATGCGACTAGCAACTACGACACATTTGGCCAGGCCCTACGAAACGGAGGCGCCAAGCATGACACATAGATCCAATCGGTCGCCGCGTTCACCGGCGTTGTTCCAGGACGCGCCAACGCGCTCCGTCGATGTCGGCGGCATAGCTTTTGCGTACAGGGAACTCGGGCCCAGGACGGGCGTGCCAGTGATCCTGCTCAACCATCTGGCTGCTCAGCTGGACAATTTTGATCCGCGCATCGTCGATGGCCTCGCTGCGACCCGGCGGGTAATTGCCTTCGACAATCGCGGCATCGGTGCTTCGGGTGGCAAAACTCCGTCGACCATTTCCGGCATGGCGCGGGATGCAATCGCCTTTGTCCGGGCGCTGGGGTTCGAAGAAGTCGATCTCTTCGGCTTTTCACTCGGCGGCTTCGTGGCGCAAGAGATTGTGCTGACCGAGCCCAAGCTTGTGCGCAAACTCATCCTGGCTGGCACGGGGCCGGCCGGTGGGCAAGGCATCGACAAGGTAACGCCGCTGACGATCGTGGACATGATCAAGGGCGCGCTGACTTTTCGGGATCCGAAGTACTATCTCTTCTTCACAAGAACGCCGAATGGGCGCCGCGCCGCAAACGCATTTCTGGAACGGCTGAAGGAGCGCCGGAACAACCGGGACAAGGCGATATCGCTGAGCGCGTTCGGCGCGCAACTCAAGGCGATCAAGGCCTACGGACTCCAGGCGCCACAAGACCTGAGCACCATCCGCATTCCCACTTTGGTTGCGAATGGCGACCAGGACAGGATGGTGCCGAGCAGCAATACCTATGATCTCGCCGGGCGTATCCCGGGGGCGCATCTGGTCATCTATCCGGATGCCGGGCATGGCGGGATATTTCAGAACCACGCCGATTTTGTCCCGAAGGCCCTGTCCTTCCTCGAGGCTGAGGCCTTGCCGCAAGGCGGCTATGCAGCTGAAAACGTTCGGCTTGTTTCGTCCCGAACAGCAACAGGCATTCTTAGAAAGTAACTGCCATGAAGGCATTCGTTGTCGATAAGTATAACAAGAAGGCTATTCTGCGGCTGGCCGAAATGCCGGAGCCGGAGCTCCAGGACAGCGATGTCTTGGTCGAGGTCCATGCCGCAGGGGTGAACCTGCTCGATTCCAAGGTCAAAACCGGAGAATTCAAGCTCATCTTGCCCTACCGCCGGCCCTTCATCCTGGGCCACGACGTGGCTGGGAAGGTTATCCGCGTGGGATCGAAAGTCAGCAAGTTCAAGGTCGGCGACGAGATCTATGCGCGGCCGCGCGATGGCCGGATTGGGACATTCGCCGAATTCATTGCCGTGAATGAGGCCGACGTAGCCTTGAAGCCCGAGAATCTCAGTATGGAAGAGGCGGCGTCGATTCCCCTGGTCGGTCTCACCGCCTGGCAGACGCTCATCGAACGGGCAAACCTGAAGAAGGGACAGAAGGTCTTCATTCAGGCTGGTTCCGGCGGCGTCGGGACATTTGCTATTCAGTTGGCCAAGCACCTCGGCGCGACCGTTGCGACAACCGCGAGCGCGGCGAGTGCCGATCTGGTCAAAAGTCTCGGCGCCGATGTCGTCGTCGACTACAGGAAAGACGACTTGGAGAAAGTTCTGTCGGGCTACGATGTCGTCTTGAACAGCCAGGACGCCAAGACACTGGAAAAATCCCTGAGGGTGCTGAAACCGGGTGGCAAGCTCATCTCCATCTCCGGTCCACTGGATGCCGAATTTGCCAGGGAAAAGGGACTGAACTTAATGCTGAGGCTGGTGCTCAGCTTCCTGAGTCGCGGAATTCGGGCCAAAGCCAAGCGCCGCGGCGTGCAGTTTTCGTTCCTTTTCATGTGGGCGCAGGGCGATCAGCTGAGCAAAATCACCGCTCTCATCGAAGCCGGCGCGATCCGCCCGGTTGTGGATCGGGTCTTTCCATTCGAGGCGACCAATGACGCCCTGGCCTATGTCGAAACAGGACGCGCCAAGGGCAAGGTCGTCATCAAGGTCAGATAGCAGTTGCCTCGAACGCAGCCTTGAGCGTCTCGAACGGCGCCAGGGCGCCGCGCACCTGCACGACGGCGGCGGCGACGCGATGGGCGCGCAGCACCGCCTCTGCCGGGGCATGGCTGGCAAGGCGAGCGGCGAGGTAGGCGCCGTTGAAGGAGTCGCCGGCGCCGGTGGTGTCGACCGGGGTGGCGACGTGTACCGCCGGCACCGATTGCGAGGTTCCGTTTTGCGCGATCAGCGCCGGTTCCTCGCCGTTCTTGACGACGACTTCGCCGACCAGCTTTCGCAGCCGTTCAGCTGTTTTCTGCGGTGTTGTATCACCAAACAGCATCTGCTCGTCGGGAAAGGTCGGTAGCGCGATGTCGGCGACGGCGAGCGCCTCGAGGATCGCGGCCTGCGCTTCCTCGCTTTGGCGCCACAGCCTCGGCCGGTAATTGGGGTCGAAGGCAATCAGCGAGCCGGCCGCGCGCGCCTTGGCCACGGCCGTCAGCAGTACCTTGCGTGGAGCCTCGTCGAGGATTGCCAAAGTTATACCGGAAAAATAGACAAGCGCTTGGTTTTCAAGGCTTTTCTGCAATGCGGCTGGGTCCGAAGCCAACTGCCTTGCGGCCGCATCGGCCCGCCAATAGGTGAAAGAACGTTCGGCGCCGGTCAGCGTGATCGCATAGAGGCCGGGGCGGGCGCCCGCTATCACCGGGCTGGCGCCGATGCCGATGCCGTTCTCGGCCAGGAACTTGATCTGGTCGCGTGAGAACGGGTCGTCGCCGAAGGCCGACACATAGGTCGCCGGCCGCTCGCCGCTCAAAGCATGCAGCGCCCACAAAGTGTTGAACGTGTCGCCGGCAAAGCCCATGCGCCAGTTCGGCCCGGCCTGGCCCGAAAGCTCGAGCATGCACTCGCCGATCGAGGCGATGCCGATTCCTGCCATGAAGCACTCCTCCATCCTGCAATTGCGGTGCTGTAGCTTTTTGCTGCCGGCAGCGCCATGCTTGGCGACGGCGGATTCTTACACTGGGCGCGATTTCCCACAGGGGCGTGGGACGCGATCTGCCCAGCGAAACGTTATCCGCAGAACAGGAATGGGTTTGGCATCGTTATGGCGTTATCTTCTTGGAGGCCTCGGCCTGGCTGCCTTGCTCGCCGGCGTGCTGGCAATCGTCTATCTGACGGCGCCGCATGCGCCGCAACCAAGCTCGGATGTCGGCCGTTCCAAGACGACGGCGAACAAGCTGTTCGCGGCGACTTTCGAGCCCGAGAAAGGCGTCATCCGGCAGGGCGAACTGGAATCCTGGCTGCTGACGCTCAAAACCGTCGAGGGTGCGCCGGTGGAAGGTGCTGCGATAACGATTTCCGGCGGCATGCCGCAGCACAAGCACGGTCTGCCGACCAGCCCGCAGGCGACCGATTACCTCGGCGCGGGGCGCTATCGCATCGACGGCGTGAAATTCACGATGAGCGGGTGGTGGCAATTGCATTTTGCCATTTCCGCTGCGGCCGGTTCGGACACTGTCGTCTTCAATGTGGTGCTGTGAGCCACTGATGAGCCGGTTTCCCAGTCTTCTCGCGTTGGTGGTGGTGGCCGTACTTGCCGGCTGCGGCAGACCGGAGTTTTCCGATGCCGAAAAGCAGACCATCGCCTCGCTGGCGCTATCCAAGCTGCCGCCGCTGAAGCCCGATACCACCAATCGCTTCGCCGATGTGCCGGCCGCCGCGGCACTCGGCTCGACGCTGTTTTTCGACACCGGGATGAGCGGCGACGGCACGGTATCGTGCTCGACCTGCCACAAGATCGACCGGCAGTTCCAGGACGACCTGCCGCAAGCGGTCGGCGTCGGCCGCACCAACCGTCGTACCATGCCGTTGGCCGGCGTCGCGCATGATCCCTGGTTCTTCTGGGACGGGCGGCGCGACAGCCTATGGGCGCAAGCGCTGACACCGCTCGAAAATCCGCTGGAGCAGGCCGGCAACCGCGCCGCCTTCGCGCATTACGTCAAGGCCCGCTTCGGCGGGCGCTACGAGCGCATCTTCGGGCCGCTGCCTGACCTTTCGGGCGTGCCGGCCAATGCCGGCCCGTTCGGCACCGATGCCGAGAAGGCGGCCTGGAACGCCATGCCCGCCAGCCAAGCCGAGGAGGTCAACCGCGTCTTTGCCAATATCGGCAAGGCGATCGCCGCCTTCGAGCGCTCGATCGCGCCGCCGCAGACACGCTTCGACCGCTTTGCCCTCGACCTGGCTGCGGGCGCCGAGCCGAAAGGCGACGCCGCCTTTTCGTCGGAGGAAATCCTCGGCCTGAAATTGTTCATCGGCAAGGCCAATTGCGTGACCTGCCACAACGGCCCGCGTTTTACCGACGGCAGCTTCCACAACACCGGCGTGCCGCCGGTCGCGGGCCTGCCGCCGGATCGAGGCCGCGTCGAGGCGGTGGCGCAGGTCGAGGCCGATCCGTTCAACTGTTTCGGCGCCTTTCGCGACGGCGATGCCAGCGCCTGCCGCGAGTTGCGCTTCATGGTCAAGACCGGGCCGGAACTCGTCCGCGCCTACAAGACGCCGTCGCTGCGCGGTGCCGCCGCCCGGCCGCCCTACATGCATGCCGGGCAGTTTTCCTCGCTGGACGAAGTGGTGGCGCATTATTCGAAGGCGCCGGCAAGTGTCGAGGGTGTGTCGGAGGTCCACCCGCTGCAGCTTTCGGACCGCGAGCGCGCGACGCTGGTGGCGTTCCTGAAGACGCTGGCGGAGTGAAGGCGGCGGGGTAGCGATCCTTCGTGCCCCCCTCTGTCCTGCCGTACATCTCCCCCTCTAGTGGGGAGATTGGCAGCTTCGGCGCGCCGTTCACTCCTGCGACGTTTAGAGATTGGCGAAAGCGGCAGTGACAACCGATCTCCCCCCTGGAGGGGGAGATGTCCGGCAGGACAGAGGGGGGCGCTGTCCCGCCGGCGTTTCCTACCGATCCTTCACCGTCTCCATCGCGACAAACGTCGAGGTCTGGGCAACGTGCGGCAGGGCGGAGATGCGCTCGCCGAGCACGCGGCGGTAGGCGGCGATGTCGGTGGTGCGGACCTTCAGCAGATAGTCGAAGCTCGATGCCATCATGTGGCACTGCTCGATCTCCGGCACCGCCTGCACGGCGCGGTTGAAGGCGTCGAGCGCGGCCGAGCGGGTGTCGGACAGTTTCACCTGGACGAAGGCGACATGGCCTTCGCCCATGCGCTCACGGTCGATGATCGCCTGGTAGCCCCTGATGAAGCCGTCCTTCTCCAGCCGTTTGACTCGTGCCTGCACCGGCGTCTTCGACAGGCCGACTTTCGCCGCCAGTTCCGACATGGAAAGCCGGCCATTGCTGCCCAGAGCCGACAGGATGTTCCTGTCGATCCGGTCCAATTGGTCTTCTGTCATCAGATTTTTGGCCACATTGGTGATTGCCGACCCGCAATCATAGATCAATCGACCTGTCTTGTCGATTTCTTTGGACCGACCGAAATCCGTACTTATGTTAGGTTGCGCCATTCGGCCCGGTGACCGCCGGCCCGCTCCCTTATGCTCGTTCTACAGGACCGCCATGCCAGCGCTCGACACCATCCGCCAGCAAATCCGTGCCAATTATTTGCCCGACGAAGACCAGGCGGTGAAGCGGCTGGCCGAGGCGGCCGGGCTGTCCGCGCAAGACCGCAAGGCGATTTCGGCCCGTGCCGCCGATCTGGTGCGCGCGGTGCGCGGCTCGTCCGATCCGCGGCTGATGGAGGTCTTCCTGTCCGCCTATGGCCTCTCGACCAAGGAGGGCGTGGCGCTGATGTGCCTGGCCGAGGCGCTGCTGCGGGTGCCCGACACCGAGACGATGGACGACCTCATCGCCGACAAGATCGCGCCGCACGACTGGTCGGCGCATTCGGGCGGCTCGAGCTCGATCTTCATCAATGCATCGACCTGGGCGCTGATGCTGACCGGCCGCGTGCTCGATGAAGGCGAGGGCGGCATCGAAGGCACGCTGCGCGCGATGGTGCGCCGGCTGGGCGAGCCGGTCATCCGCAAGGCGGTCGCCGCCGCCATGCGCGAGATGGGCGAGCAGTTCGTGCTCGGCCGCACCATTGCCGAGGCGGTCAGGCGCGGCCGGCCGATGACGCAGAAGGGCTATCTCTATTCTTTCGACATGCTGGGCGAGGCGGCCCGCACCGAGGCCGACGCGCTGCGCTACCTCAAGGCATATGCCGATGCCATCTCTTCGCTCGATGCCGGCGCCAACGGCCCCGACATCCGCCAGAACCACGGCATTTCGGTCAAGCTTTCGGCGCTGCATCCGCGCTATGAAGTGACGCAGAAGGAAAAGATGCTGCCCGTCATGGCCGAGCGGCTGCTGTCGCTGGCGCTGGCGGCGCGCCATTCGCGCATGGGCCTCAACATCGACGCCGAGGAGGCCGACCGCCTCGACCTGTCGCTCGACGTCATCGAACGGGTACTGGCCGAACCGGAGCTTGCCGGCTGGAACGGCTTTGGCGTCGTCGTGCAGGCCTACGGTCCGCGCGCGGTCTTCACCATCGACTGGCTCAATGAGCTGGCGAGGAAATACGACCGCAGCATCATGGTGCGGCTGGTCAAGGGCGCCTATTGGGACACCGAGATCAAGCGGGCGCAGACGCTCGGGCTCGACGGCTATCCGGTTTTTACCCGCAAAGCCAATACCGACGTCTCCTACCTGGCCTGCGCGAAGAAGCTTTTGTCGATGACCGACCGGATCTACCCGCAATTCGCCACCCACAACGCCCACACCGTCGCCGCCATCCTGTCGATGACGACGGACCGCGATACGTTCGAGTTCCAGCGGCTGCACGGCATGGGCGAGGCGCTGCATGAGACGGTGCGGCGGGCCGAAGGCACGCGCTGCCGCATCTATGCGCCGGTCGGCGCGCATTCCGACCTGCTCGCCTATTTGGTCCGCCGGCTGCTGGAGAACGGCGCCAATTCCTCCTTTGTCCACCAGCTTACCGATGAAGAGGTCGAGCCCGAGGACATCGCCCGCGACCCGATCGACACGATGGAGAAACAAGGCCCCGCCGCCAATCCGGCGATCGTGCCGCCGTCGGCGATGTTTGGCCCCGGCCGGCGCAATTCCAAGGGCTTCGATATCACCGACACGCTGACGCTGGCTGCGATCGACAAGGCGAGGGCCGAGTTCGCCGGGCCGGAGCGCTGGCACGCCAAGCCGGTCAGCCGCGCCGCCGGCTACGGCAAGCAGCGTCCGGTGGTCAATCCGGCAAAACCTTCCGAAGTGGTCGGCACGGTCAGCGAGGCCGGCGCCAAGCAGGTCGAGACCGCCGTGCGCATCGCCGTCGAGGCACAACCGGCATGGGCAAGACGCCCGGTCGCCGTACGCGCCGCCATCCTCAAACGGGCGGCCGATCTCTACGAGGCGAACGCCGTCGAGTTCTTTGCGCTGGCCGCCCGCGAGGCCGGCAAGTCGCTGGCCGACGGCGTTGCCGAGGTGCGCGAGGCCGTCGATTTCCTGCGCTACTATGCTGCCGAGGCGGCCAATGCCGAAGCGGGCACCGAGGCGCGCGGCACCATCGCCTGCATCTCGCCGTGGAACTTTCCGCTCGCCATCTTCACCGGGCAGATCGCGGCGGCACTCGTCACCGGCAATTCGGTGATCGCCAAGCCGGCCGAACAGACGCCGCTGATCGCCTTCCGCGCCGTCCAGCTACTGCGCGAGGCCGGCGTGCCGGAAGACATCATCCAGCTTCTGCCCGGCGACGGCCCTTCGGTCGGCGGCCCGCTGACCGCCGATCCGCGCATTGCCGGCGTCTGCTTCACCGGCTCGACCGAGGTCGCCAAGCTGATCGAAAAGCAGCTGGCCGAGACCGCCGCGCCCGACGCCATGCTGATCGCCGAGACCGGCGGCCTCAACGCCATGATCGTCGATTCCACAGCACTTCCCGAACAGGCGGTGCGCGACATCCTGGCCTCCGCCTTCCAGAGCGCCGGCCAGCGCTGCTCGGCATTGCGCATTCTCTACGTGCAGAAGGACGTCGAGAAGAAGATGCTTGAGATGCTGAAAGGCGCGATGGAAGCGCTTAGCCTCGGCGACCCGTGGCGGATATCGACCGATGTCGGCCCGGTCATCGATGACGAGGCGCAAGCGTCGATCCGTGACTATTGCACCAAAATGGGCCTGCAGGGCCGGCTGATCGCCAAGCTTGAAGCGCCGAAGGACGGCCGCTTCGTTGCGCCGCACGTCTTTCGGGTCAAGGGCATCGAGGAGTTGGAGCGCGAGGTGTTCGGGCCGGTGCTGCATGTCGCCACCTTCGATGCCGACGAGATCGATGCGGTGATCGCTGCGATCAACCGCAAAGGCTATGGCCTGACCTTTGGCCTGCACACCCGCATCGAAGGCCGCGCCCAGCATTTCGTCGATGGCATCCATGCCGGCAACATCTACGTTAACCGCAACCAGATCGGCGCCGTCGTCGGCGCGCAGCCGTTCGGCGGCGAGGGCCTTTCCGGCACCGGGCCGAAGGCCGGCGGGCCACATTATCTCCGGCGCTTCCGCAAGGGGCCGGAAGCCGGCACCCATCTTGCCGAAGGCCGCAAGGTGACGGCGACCGAGCTCGCCGACAATCTGCCGGACCCGGCCTTTGGCGGCTGGTCGACGCGGCCGGATCGCGTCGCCATCCTGAGGAAACATCTGCGCGGCAAGGGTGCCGCGGCTATCGGCACTGCCGCCGGCATCGATTTCGGCCAGGTCGACCTGCCCGGGCCGACCGGTGAGGCCAACACGCTGTCGCTGTCGCCGCGCGGCCGCGTGCTCTGCCTTGGCCCGGACGCAGATACGCTGCTTGCCCAGACGATCCAGGCGCTGGCCGCCGGCAATGCGGTGCTCGCCGTCGCGCCCGGCGCGCCGGCAGCACTTTCGTCACTGACCGGCAAGGGACTGCCGCTGGCGGCCATCGACGGCAGACCGGACCCGGTCGAAGCGCGCTCGCTGCGGGTCGATGTCGTTGCCTTTTCCGGCACGCCCGAGGCCGCGCGCATCGTGCGCAAGGTCATCGCCGAGCGCGCCGGCCCGATCGTGCCGCTGATCAGCGAAGTCTATTATCCGGCCGCCTACGCCCACGAGCGCGCCGTCTGCGTCGACACCACGGCGGCGGGCGGCAATGCCAGCCTGCTGGCCGCTGCGTAGGTTCGCCAGGGCTCGCGTATCGCGGGCAGGGCGGCGCCAACTTTGGTGCCGGCATGGGGACGGTCGCTATCTGATACCGAGCGGCACTTCGAACTGCCAGGCCGAGCGACCGGCTCCGTCTGGAATAGGGGGAAACGGAGAAGCCCGGCGGACCGCGTCGAGTGCGGCCTTGTCCAGCGCGGCAACGCCCGAACTGCCCGTCAGCCTGGCCGACCGGACGCTGCCGTTCGAACCGACAGTAAAGGCAACCGTGGCTGTGCCAGTGGCGCGCGTGCGTGTCGAATTGAAGGCCCGCACCAGCTTTGACCTGATCTTGCCGGGATAGTTCGTGACGGCTGCATTGCCGATGCCTGATTTGCCGCCCCTGCTGGCGGTCAGGATCTTGCCGTCCTTCCTGCCGTCGGCCATGCCGCGCGCGACATCCGTTTCGTCACGGCCGCCGGAGCCGGTCTTTTTCTTCTTGGAATCGGCTTTCGCAAGTGCCTTGCTCGCCTTCCTGCGCAGGGCCGGCTTTTCAGGCTCGTTTGGTTCGGCCTTCCTGGCCCGCTTGTTCTTTGCGGTTGCCTTCTTCGGCTGCTTGGGCTCCGGCCTGTCCGGCTTCGGTTCTTCCGCCGCGCCGACTGTCTCGGTCGTCTGAACTGTTTCCGCCGGCGCCGGATCGGCTGGTGCCGGTGCGCTTGTCTCGGCAGGCTCGGCCGTTTCGGCCGCGCTGACTGGCGGCGGCACGGCATTGCCGTCGGCAGGCACCAGCCTGTCGGTCACAAGAACGTCGGGCGATGGGTCCTGGCGCGCCGGCTGCGCGGGTGCTGGTTCGGTGCGATCGGCAGGCGCAGCAGTTTCCGTGGCGGCCTCGTTGACCGGCTCAACCACTTCTTTGTCCGATGTCTCCGCCGCATCGGTGACCGGCTGGAGCGTCTCCTCTGCCGCGGCCGCCTGCGCCTCGACCGTTTCGACCGGCTTGGCGTCGAGCATGGTCACCATCGTCACGTTGGCCACTTCCGGATCGTCTCCGACATCGCCGGCCGCCTGCTGCGGGTCGGCGCCGAGCAGCATTTCGCCTTGCTGATCGGCACCTTCGATGCTTGGCCGGTCGTCCGGCAGCGTGAGGAAGGCCAGCGCCACCGCCACGTGGAATGCGCAAGAGCAGGCGATCGCCACCGTCCAGTTGCGGCGCCGCCGCGTCTGTCGTGCCTGCCGCAATGGCTCCGCAGGCACCGTCGGCAAGTCGCCGTCGGCGTCGGCGATGTAACTGTCTTCCGGCCTGTCGCGCGGCGAAACACGCAGCGCCCCGCGCGGGATGGCGAAATCCGGATCGTCCGGTTCCGGCGGCAGGAAACCGGCCAATGGCCACGCGACGGGGTTTCGTGCGAATGCGGGTTCCGGTCCCAAAATTCAGACCCCGAAGGCGATGCCGGTCCTGGCCTGCGTTTTCAGCCCGCGCATGCAGGCATTCGGCTCGGCGCCGGCGCATTCCGTGGCGCTGTTGATCAACACGCGGCTGACCTTGCCGCAATCCGTGCCGGCAAGATCGAAACGCGTCACCTTGGTCTTGCCTGCCGGCAGCTCCTTGAAGTCGAGCACGGTCAGCCGGTCGACGACGCCGGCCTCGTTGAACAGCGCGATCTCGAACGCCGCCTTGGAAAGGTCGGCGCCGAGATTGTTGGTGACCACGAAAGTCAGGCGGCAGCCCTTGTCGGAAGGCTGCGCGCCATTGAGCTCGAGGATCAGCGCCGGTGCTTGCTGCTGTGTCCATGCCGGAGCCGCCGCAAGCAATATTGCCAGCACCGCGGCGAACAGACGAAGGGATGCCGTCATGCCTTTCATTGTCGTCAGCCTCCAAACCTCATGGTCGCCGCCAGCTTCAGGGTGACGCCGGGCTCGTAGACGACGCTCGTCGTCGATGCGTTCAGCGGGTTGGCGTATTTGACGTCGAACAGATTGTCGGCGCGGAAATCGACCTTGAAATTGTCGGTCGCCTGGTAGCTGGCGAAGGCATTGACCAGCGTATAGTCCTTGGCCACCGGGTTGCCCTGCGGCTTGCCATTGTACTGCACCTCGCCACCGATGGTCAGCCTGTCCTCGAGGAAGCGAAAGCCGAGTTGCCCGGTGATCTGTGAGGAGGGGACGGTGACAAGGTCCGCCCGTTCGCCTTCATAGGAAATCGTGTGGCCGTCGGTGAACGACGCCGAAAGCCCGGCAAAGCCCCAGGTGGCATCATAGACGCCCTCCATCTCGAAGCCGTGAATCTTGGCCTTGGCGAAATTCTGATACTGGAAGCAGATCGGTATGCCCGGACCGAACGGGCAGCCGCTGGTCGGGTCGAACGGCGAGAGCGTCACGCCGTCGATGTAGTCATCGACATTGTTGTTGAAATAGGCCGCCTTCAGCCGCAGCGCGTCGTCGGCCTCAATGACGCCGTTGGTGCTGTAATTGACGCCGAATTCCACGGTCTTGCCGGTTTCAGGCTTGAGATCGGGATTGGAGAGGAACGGGAAGCTGACGCCGGCCGGATGATTGCCGCTGATCAGGGTCTCCGACAGCGACGGAGAACGGTAGCCTTCCGCATAGGTGCCGTAGAATTGCAGGCCGGAAAGGCTGGCGGTTTCGAAGGGCGAAATGCCCACTGTGATGCGTGGCGACAGCCGGTCGCCAGAGGTTTCGCCGACATCACTGTCGAGCTTGTAGCTGTCGTAACGCAGCCCGGCGATGACCTCGAGCCAGTCCCAGGTGAGCTTGTCCTGAACGTAAGCGCCGGAGACGTTCCTGTTGCCCGAGGGCGTATAGAAGCTGTCGCCGCCCGCCGTGCCGCCTGTCTCGACATCGTCGCCAACCCAGTCGCCGCCATAGGTCAGCTCATGCGCGATTCCAACGGTCTCGAATCTCGACGTGTTCCAAATGTCGATGCCGGAGGTGCCGATGTCGAACGTCGATTTCGAACCCGCCGGCAAAACCACGGGCAGACCGGTGACCGGATCAAACCGGTTTTGCGCCACAAGGGTCGTCAGATCGAGCTTGGTCTTGTTGTAGGACGCGTTGATGTGGAGGTCGAGCCAGCTCTTGTCTTCGTCGGTGATGTTGTAGCGGGCCGTGAAGGTATTCGCCTTCAGGTCGGCGTCGTTCACCGGCGCGCTGCCGCTGGTCTCGGTCCATCCGTCGTTCGAGCCGATCCAGCCCAGCTTCAGCTCGCTGTTTTCGCTGGGGCGGATGGTCGTCTTGAGGAGGCCGCTCAAGACGTCGAAGCCGGTGCCCGCTACAGCGTCGCCGCCGCCATGCTTGTAGTCGTCATAGTCGCGGTAGACGATATTGCCGAGCACGTCCCAGTTCTCGTTGATCCGATAGGCGCCGGTGGCGCTGGTGGTCCAGCCTTCGCCGTTGGTTTCGTAGCGCCCGGTCGCGGATGCCGCCCAGGTCTCGTCAGGCTTGAGGAAATCCTGCGCATCCTTGGTGTCGAAAAATACGACGCCGCCGATCGCCCCGGAGCCATAGGTGTTGGCGACCGGGCCGCGGATCACATCGACGGATTTGATCAATTCGGGATCGATGTAGAAGGTCGATTGCGTGCCATGATCCGAGCGCTGGAAATTCTGGCGGGCGCCGTCGACGATGACGGAGACGCGGCCGAAGTCCTGCAGGCCGCGGATGTTGATGCTGGAACTGACACGCCTTGCGTCGGCCTGGACGGCGACACCCGGCACACCGAACAGCATTTCGTTGGGCGTGGTCGCCATGCGGCGCTCGAGCTGTTCCTCGTCGACATGGCTGGCTGAAGCAAGCGACTCGATCGCCGTCTCGCCGGTACGGCTGAGGATCAGGATCTTGTCGAGCAGTGTGGCACCCGCCGGGGCCGGCTTTACCTTTTCGCGCTGTTGAGACGGGTCAGTCTGCTGCTGGTCGGCTGCTGGTTGGGCGGCCTGCTGTGCGCCGGCCGGTGTGGCGAGCAGCGGGATCGCCGCCGCGCCGGCCAGCAACGCGGCCATTTTGCTTGTCATAGAACAATGTGTCAGGCCGCTGCCCGCCAGCCGTCCCCAATTCGCCAACCCCATGCTGCAACTCCAAGAATCCATGTTCGATGCTGGCTGGCTTGGGGCTCGCTGGCATTTTTCATCGCGTCCGGCGTCTTAAATGTTGACTCATTTACTCCGGTATTGCACTGCTAGATAACATGATCATTCGAGTCAAGAATTGAATCGGCATTTCACGCAGGCCCCGAGCCAGATGCCAGGCACAGGAAAGGGATCGAACCCATGAACACGCACAATCCCAGCGACTTTCGCTATCGCGTCCGCCGTTCCGACGAAAATTCCGTCCGTTTCGACCGGGTCCAATCGGCCGTGAGAACGCTGTCCAGCAACACGCTGTTCCAGGGCGAGCACGAGATCGGCATCGAGCATCATGGTGCGCTGTACCGGCTGAAGATCACCCGGCAGGGCAAGCTCATCCTCAACAAGTAGGTGGCAGAAATGGACCAGCGCGTAAAACCCGCCCCGCACGAGATCCGGCGGGCACGGGCAGACAATCCGAAAATGCGCGAGCGCGACCTCGCCGCCCAGCTCGGTATTTCGGAGGCCGAACTGGTCGCCGCGCATTGCGGCGACGGCGTCGTGCACGTCGAGCCGCGTGTCAACGACCTTTTGACTGGCCTCGAAGCTGTCGGTGAGGTGATGGCGCTGACCCGCAACGAAAGCGCGGTGCACGAGAAGATCGGCGTCTACGACAAGGTCGTCACCGGCAATCACAATGCCATGGTGCTCGGTGAGAATATCGACCTGCGCATTTTCCCAAAAGTCTGGGCGCACGGCTTTGCCGTGGAAAAGCGCGATGGCGCCGACATCCGCCGCAGCCTGCAGTTCTTCGATACCGCAGGCGAGGCGGTACACAAGGTGCATCTCAGGCCAGCCTCCAACCTTTACGCCTATCAGAAACTGGTGGCCGGGCTGGAATCGCCGAACCAGGAGCCGACGGTGGCGATTTCAGCGGGCACGGCCGACGAGACCGAGACTGCGGACAACCCGGCGAGCATCGACGATCTGCGCGACCGCTGGAGCCAGCTGACCGACGTGCATCAGTTCTTCGGCATGCTGAAGACACTGAAGATCAGCCGCCGACAGGCGGTGCGCATGGTCGGCCAGGACTACGCCTGGCTGGTCGACAAGGATGCGGTGAACGCCATGTTCAACCACGCCGCTGCCGGCGCCATGCCGATCATGTGCTTTGTCGGCAATCGCGGCTGCATCCAGATCCATTCCGGCCCGGTCGCCTCGATCAAGCCGATGGGACCATGGCTCAACGTGCTCGACCAGAACTTCCATCTGCACCTGCGGACCGACCACATCGATGAGGTCTGGGCCGTGCGCAAGCCGACCAAGGACGGCCATGTCACGTCGCTCGAAATCTATGGCGCCGACGGCAAGATGATCATCCAGTTCTTCGGTAAGCGGCATGAAGGCGAAAGCGAGCGCGAAGACTGGCGCTTTCTGGCCGAAAACCTGCCGCGTATCCCAAGCCCGACCGCAGCCTGAGGAAAACGACGATGGTTCTTTTCTCCAGGCTGGCATCGGTCTCCAGGTCGGCGCCTGGTCCTGCGGCGGCTGTTTTCCTGGCGTTCGCCGCGCTGATGCCGGCTCAAGCCGCCGAGGGCATCGCGACTTTCGCCGACCGCTCGAGGATCGTTGCCATCGGCGGCTCGATCACCGAGATCGTCTATGCGCTCGGTGAACAGGATCGTCTTGTCGCGCGCGATTCGACCAGCCGCTATCCGCAAGCGGCGGCGGAACTGCCTGATGTCGGCTACATGCGCCAGCTGTCGCCGGAGGGTGTGCTGTCGGTCAATCCGTCGGGCATATTGGCCCTGCACGGCAGCGGACCGAAGGAAGCCGTCGACGTCTTGAAGAAATCAAGCATCCCATTCATCGAGGTGACCGAGCGCTATGATAATCAAGGCATTCTCGAAAAGATCCACATCGTCGGCAAGGCGCTTGGCACCGAGGCCAAGGCCGATGCGCTGGCGGCCCAGATAGACGCCAGGCTGAAGGCAGCCGAAAAGCAGACCGCCTCGATCAAGGATCGCAAGCGCATCCTGTTCGTGCTGTCGATGCAGGGCGGCAAGCTGCTTGCCGCCGGCAGCGACACCGCCGCGGAGGGCATCATCAAGCTTTCGGGCGGCATCAACGCCATCGACGGCTTTGCCGGCTACAAGCAATTGTCGGACGAGGCAGTCATCACCGCCAGGCCCGACGTGATCCTGATGATGAACAATGCCGGACCGGCCACCGCGGATGACGAATTGTTTTCGAACCCTGCCGTGGCTTCGACGCCGGCGGGTGCAGCCCGCAGGCTGATCCGCATGGACGGCGGCTACCTGCTCGGCTTCGGTCCGCGCACGGCCGAGGCCATCCACGATCTCGCCGTCTCGCTCTATGGCAGCCAGGTCGCGGATTGAGCGCGATGGCCGAACATTCGATCGCCGGTACGGCGGGCATTATGGCGACGGCAGGTGACCGTTCGCGGCGTGCCCGCCTCGTCATCGTGCTGCTCTGCGTCGGGCTGGTTATCGCCGTGCTGTTGTCGCTGACCTCCGGCGCGTCCGATGCCTCGGCCATTGGCGTCATGCACAACTGGCTGTTCGGCGCGTTGCCCGGCGACGCGGCGTTGAGCGCCCGCGACCGCCTGATCATCCATGACATCCGTCTGCCGCGCGTTGTTCTGGGCGTGCTGATCGGCGCATCGCTTGCAGTCTCCGGTGCCGTCATGCAGGGGTTGTTCCGCAATCCGCTGGCCGACCCCGGCCTGATCGGCGTTTCGGCCGGATCGAGCCTCGGTGCGGTCGCCGTCATCGTGCTTGGCTCGACCATGCTGGCGCCGCTGACTTCGGCGCTCGGCACGATGGCTTTGCCGCTGGCTGCGTTCTGCGGCGGGCTGGCTACGACATTGCTGCTCTATCGGGTCGCGACACGGCAAGGCCGGACCTCGGTCGCCACCATGCTGCTCGCCGGCATCGCGCTGGCGGCGCTTGCCATGGCGCTGACCGGCATCCTGATCTTCATGGCCGACGATCGGCAATTGCGCGACCTGACCTTCTGGCAGCTCGGTTCGCTGGGCGGCGCAACCTGGCAGAAGATCGGCTCGGTCGGGCCGGTCATCGTGCTGGCGTTGGCGGCAATGCCGTTCCTGGCGCGCGGCCTCAACGCGCTGGCGCTCGGCGAGGCCACGGCCGGCCATCTCGGCATTCCGGTTCAGCGGCTGAAATACACCGCGATTGTCGGCGTCTCGGCAGCGGTCGGCGCGTCGGTCGCGGTCAGCGGCGGCATCGGCTTCGTCGGCATCGTCGTGCCGCATTTGCTGCGCCTGCTGATCGGCCCCGACAACCGTTATTTGCTGCCGGCATCGGCACTGCTTGGTGCGGCGCTGCTGCTGTTGGGAGACGCCGTTGCCCGCACCATCGTTGCCCCGGCCGAATTGCCGATCGGCATCGTCACCGCGGTCGCCGGTGCGCCGTTCTTCCTGTGGATCCTGCTGCGCAAGCGCGGCGTCATCGACTTGTGAAAGTTTGCCTATGATCGAAGCGCGGGATGTCTCGGTGGCGATCGGCGGCAAGCGCATTGTCGCCAATGTCGATTTCGAGGCGCGGCCCGGCGAAATCG
Source organism: Mesorhizobium sp. M0296 (assembly GCF_040321675.1). NCBI lineage: Bacteria > Pseudomonadati > Pseudomonadota > Alphaproteobacteria > Hyphomicrobiales > Phyllobacteriaceae > Mesorhizobium > Mesorhizobium sp. M0296. The sequence continues at coordinate 74,732 of NZ_JAMYRZ010000018.1, read as the reverse complement.
CGGCCATCGTCGGCCCCAACGGTTCGGGCAAGACGACCTTCCTCAGAGCACTGTCCGGCGATCTTGGCTATTCGGGAGAGGTCACCGTCAACGGCCGCAATCTATCGGCGATGAAGCCGATCGAAGCGGCGATGCTGCGCGCCGTGCTGCCGCAGGCGACGACGCTGTCGTTTCCGTTCACCGTGCGTGAGATCGTCAGGCTAGGCCTGGTCGGCGGGCGCTCCGGCGCGCTGTCCGGCGAGGACCAGCGCCTGCCCGAACGGGCGCTGGCTCGCGTCGACCTCGACGGTTTCGCCGGCCGCTTCTACCAGGAGCTGTCCGGCGGCGAACAGCAGCGCGTGCAGCTTGCTCGCGTGCTCTGCCAGGTGTGGGCGCCGGTGCTCGACGGCAAGCCGCGCTATTTGTTCCTCGATGAGCCGGTGTCCAGCCTCGACATCAAACACCAGCTGATCATCATGGACATCGCGCGCGATTTCGCCAGACGGGGAGGCGGCGTGGTCGCCATCCTGCACGACCTCAATTTGACGGCGATGTATGCCGACCGGATTTTCGTCATGCATTGCGGCAGGCTCGCCGCTACAGGTTCGCCGCAACAGGTGCTCAGCGACGAGCTGATCGAAAAGGTCTTCGATTGCCGGCTGAAGGTCGGCGTGTTGCCGGCGGCAAACATGCCGTTCGTATTGCCGCAGTCGGTCTGTTGATATTCAGGTGATGCCGGCCTGACCTGAATCTCAACAGACCTCACCAACTGAGATGCGACCAAAAATCAGGCGGCCGGCGCCCTTTGCACCAGCATGTCGATGCCGAGCAGGTGCCGCACATTCGGGCGCGCCGCCACCAGATCGGCGATCGTGTAGCGCGACAGCACGGCGAAGAAGGCGTTGAGCGCTTCGCGCAATGCCGAATTCAACGCGCAGCTGTCGACCAGCGGACATTCGGCGGCGTCGTTCTCGAAGCACTCGGCCATGGCAAAGCTTTCCTCCGTCACCCGCACGACATCGAACAGGCTGATTGATTCGGCCGCGCGGCCGAGCCTGACGCCGCCATTCCTGCCGCGCACCGTTTCGATCAGGCCGTTTTCGACCAGCGGCTGCAGGATCTTGAACAGGAAAAGTTCCGATACCGAATAGGCGGCGGCGATCTCGGGGATGCGGCTCAACCGCTCGGTGTTGGCGGCGCAATACATCAGAATGCGCATGGCGTAGTTGGTCTGACGGGTAAGCCGCATTGTGTCCTCACATAACAGTGGTTGGCGTCAATATGGCCTATAGTTTGGAACAATTCCAGACTGGCGCTGCATAATAGATGAATTCCGGCGTCAAGTTTGCGTGCACGATTGCGCGCACCGGAACCAGCGGGGCGCTTTCTGAGGCAGGCGACACTAGATAAGTTTGCATACACGATCAGGAGCGGCCCCATCATGTCACGACCAGCCCCGGCATTTGCATCCGTCGCGTCCGCCCGGTTCGATGCCGATGCCGATGCCAAGCTTTCGGCGCTCAGGCGCACCAAGTTCGTTGCCGGCGCAGCGCTTGCGTTTTGCGTGCTGGTCTTTGCGGTGGCGAAATCGCTCGAGAGCCGGCATGCGTGGTTGGGCTTCGTCGCCGCTTTCGCCGAGGCGGCGACGATCGGCGGGCTGGCCGACTGGTATGCGGTGGTGGCGCTGTTTCGGCGGCCACTCGGCCTGCCGATCCCGCATACGGCCATCATCCCGGAAAACCAGAATCGCATCGCCGACAATCTCGGCCGCTTCATCGAGGTGAATTTCCTGGCGCCGGAACCGGTGCGCGAAAAGCTCGCCGAGGTCGACTTTTCCGCGCTGGTCGCGGACTGGCTGGCCGACCCGAACCGCGCCGCCGATTTGTCGCGCTTCGTCGGCCGGCTGGTGCCGCAGGCGCTGGCGGCGGTCGAGCAATCCGGACTGCGCGGCTTCGTCACCAGCCGCATGCTGGAGCAGATCGAAAAGGTGCCGCTGGCGCCGCTCGCCGCCGAGCTGCTGTCGGCGCTGACCGACGATCGCCGCCACCAGAAATTATTCGACGAGTTCACCAAGGTGGTCGGCCGCTTCCTGAGCGACGAGCAGGCGCTGGCGACGATGCGCGAGAAGATCCGTGAGGAACTGCCGTCGCTGTTCAACCTGTTTCGCGCCGACGCCTATCTGTTGAAGAAGATCGTTGCGTCGGCCGGCTCGCTGCTCGATGAGGTGCGGGCCGATCCGCACCATCCGATGCGAGCCGAATTCGACCTTTTCGTCGAAACCTTCGTCGAGCGGCTGAGGACATCCAAACAATATGCCAGGCGCGCCGAAAAGCTGAAGCGCGATTTCCTTGCGCGGCCAGAGTTCAGCGCGCTGGCCGGCGATATGTGGGACAGCCTGCGGCTGTTCATCGAACAGGACGCCAAGGCGCCGAATTCGATGATCCGCGACCATCTCGCCACCATGTTCGTCGAGGTCGGCCGCCATCTTGCCGACGACGCGCAGATCAGGGCCGACATGAACCAGGGGTTCATCGTGGCGCTGGCGTCCTTCGTCGAAAGCCAGAAGAGCGGCGTGTCGAAGTTCATCGCCGACCAGGTCAAGCGCTGGGACCTCGCGCAACTGACAAGGCTTATCGAAATGAACATCGGCAAGGACCTGCAATATATCCGCTTCAACGGCATGATCATCGGTGGCCTTGCCGGGCTCGTTCTCTACACTGCCGAACGGCTGTTTCTTGTCGGCTGACTCGTCCGAATGGACCGCTGAGCTTCGCTGCACTATCTTCCGTGCAGTGGCGGCGTTCACGGCAACAAGGGGAGAGAACCAGCATGGCAAAACGACCGGAGTCCGAGTCCTTCATCGACATGTTCGGCAAGTTCGGCCGCGACCTGAAGCTGCCGAATGTCGACGTCGAGGCGATCCTCGCCCACCACGCCAGGAACCTGGAAGCGCTGGAGAAGTCGGCACGGGCGAGCGCCGCTGGAGCCTCCGCGCTGTTGTCAAGGCAACGCGAGATGCTGCAGGACACGCTGCGCGAAATCACCGACATGGCACAAAGCTACAGAGCGCCCGGCAATCCGCAGGAAATGACGCAGAAGCAGGCGGCGTTCGCCAGGAAATTCTTCGAGACCGCGCTGAAGAATGCCGGCGAGATGGCCGAACTGGCGAGGGCGTCCGGCACCGAATCGATCGAAATCCTGCGCAGCCGCATCAAGGAGGCGATGGAGGAGATCCGCGCCGGCCACGACAAGAAATAAGCTGTTCCCCGGCAGCACACTTGCCGGCGGCGAAGACTGGCGGTTCGCGGCCGAAGATTATGGGCTGGAATCGCACTGGCGAATTGACAGGGGCGGCCCGTCGTGGTCCGGAACAGGCAAGCGATCGGGAAAGCAGGAATGACGCAGATACGGCCGAGGACGCCGCCGACCTTCGAGCAACTCAGGGCGATGGCCGGGCAGGAGTTGGGCGTTTCGGACTGGACACTGGTCGATCAGCACCGCATCGACCAGTTTGCCGAATGTACGGGCGATCATCAATGGATCCATGTCGATCCCGAGCGGGCGAAGCGGCAAAGCCCGTTCCGCACCACGATCGCGCATGGCTATCTGACCCTGTCGATCATCGGCGCGCTGGCGCTCGAGATGGGCATCGTCCCCGAAAACACGCAGGCCGCCTTCAACTACGGTTTCGACAAAGTGCGTTTCGTGGCGCCGGTCAGGGTCGGCTCGCGAATCAGGCTGCGCACCACGCTGTTGTCGATGGAAGACAAAGGTCCGGGGCAATATCTAATGAAGGCCGCCAATACGGTCGAGATCGAAGGCGAGCAGAGGCCGGCGCTCACCGCCGAGACGCTCGTCATGCTTTACGCACGCCGCAAGCGGGCCGGCACCTGAGAGTTCAGCCTCAGTTTTGCGGCAGCGCAATCAACGCGACATCGCCTCTTCAAGCGCCCTGAAAACCCGGTCGTCTCCCGATTGGGCGACATTGAAGCGCATGTAACGGCTGGCCGACCGGGACAGGCTGAACGCATTGCCGGGCGCAAGCACGACATTAGCCGACAGGGCATGGCGGGCGACATCCGCGGCATCTATCCCCTCCGGCAGCCTGCACCATAGAAACATGCCGGCGGGCTGATCTATCCATGGCACGATGCCGATCGCCCTGAGGCGGGTGCCGGTTTCTTCCATGGCGCGCGAGAGCCGCGCGCGCAGCAGATCGACGTGCTTGCGATAGAGGCCGTCCTTCAGCAGCGTCAGCACCAGTTCGGATGCAAGTCGCCCGCTGCCAAACGACGTGGCGATCTTGAGATCGGTCAAACCTTCCATCCAGTCGCGAGGAGCGGCGATGAAGCCGCAGCGCACCGATGCCGACAGCGTCTTGGAAAAGCTTCCGATATGGATGACCCGGCTGAGGCCGTCGAAGGCCGCCAGCCTGGGCGCGGGCGTGTGTTCGAAGTCGGCGAAGATATCGTCCTCGATGATCGTCAGCCCCGACTGGTCAGCGAGCTTCAGCAGCCGATGGGCAACGACCGGGGACAATATCGCGCCGGTCGGATTGTGGAGCGCCGAATTGGTGATGTAGAGGCGCGGCCGGTGCTCGTTCAGCGCCTGCGCGAACAGTTCGATGTCCGGACCCGAGCGCGTGTAGGGGACGCTGATCACCTTGGCCCGATGGGCGCGCAACAGGGCATGGAAGTTGAAGTAGCAGGGATCGTCGACCAACACCGTGTCACCCGGTTCGAGCAGGAACCGGCACAGCAGGTCGATCGCCTGGGTGCCCGATTCCGTCAGCATGATCTGGTCCGGAGAGGCTTCGATGCCGTGCTCGGCCATGCGCCGCGCCAGCAGATGGCGTAGCGCCGGCAAGCCGAGCGGCGTGCCGTAGTCGGTCAGAGCGGCGTCGTCGGCGCGGGCCGTCGTCCGCAGTGCCCGGCGCAATCCAGCCTCGGGCATCCATGTTGCCGGCAGCCAGCCGCAACCTGGTTTCAGGACGCCGTCGCCCGCTTCCAGCGATTGGCGCGAGACCCAGAGCGGGTCGACGGCACGGTCAAGCCTGGGGCCGATCTCGGCCAGCGACAACGGAGCCAACGGTCCGGCGGCATAGAAACCCGAGCCCGGCCGCGAGCGGATCATGCCTTCCGCCGCAAGACGCTCATAGGCTTCGACCACGGTGGATTTGGAAACCTGCATGGCCTTGGCGAACGCCCGGATCGAAGGCAGCCGCGTTCCCGGTGTGAGGCTGCGCGCGGCGATCCTGTGCCTGATCGTCGCCATGACGCTTTCGACAAGCGTCCGGCTGCCTTCATCAGTTGTCGTCTGCTCGTCCATCCGTACTGCTCGCCCTACCATGACGGTTTTGTCAAACTGTACCTGATTGTCTCTGGCGGAGCCAGACGCCCGGCCCGATAGAGGGCGAAATCAGCGGGGCATCGATGGACAAGATGGCGAGTAGTTGGGCGGCGAGTAGTTGGGCGGCGAGTGGTTGGGCGGCGAGTGGCTGGGTCAACGGGTTCATAGGCGTGCTGATCTTCAGCGGTTCGCTTCCGGCGACGCGCGTGGCGGTGATGGATTTCGATCCGGTATTCGTAACGGTCGCCCGTGCGGCTTCGGCGGGCATCCTCGGCCTGGCGCTGCTGCTCGTTTTTCGTCAGAAGCGTCCGGAGCGGCGAGAACTGTTCCCGCTGGCGATCGTGGCGCTTGGCGTCGTGGTCGGCTTTCCCCTGCTGACGGCGCTGGCGCTCAAGCACATCACGTCGGCTCACTCCATCATTTTCGTCGGCCTGTTGCCGTTGGCGACCGCGATCTTCGGCGTGGTTCGAGGCGGCGATCGCCCGAAGCCGGCGTTCTGGCTGTTCTCGTGCCTCGGTAGCGCCCTTGTCGCCGGTTTTGCAGTCACGCAAGGCCTGTCGGTCTCGCCGCTCGGCGACATCTTGATGCTGGCCGCCATCATCGTGTGTGGATTGGGCTATGCCGAAGGAGCGGCGCTGTCGCGCAAACTCGGCGGTTGGCAGGTGATTTCGTGGGCGCTGGTGCTGTCGCTGCCCCTCATGCTGGCGCTGACGTTCATCACCATGCCGCCGTCGCTCGAAAGTGCCGGCAGGGGCGCATGGATTGGCCTGGCCTATGTTTCGCTGTTCAGCATGCTGATTGGTTTCGTGTTCTGGTATCGCGGCCTGGCGCAAGGCGGCATCGCCGCGGTCGGGCAGTTGCAACTGCTGCAGCCTTTCTTCGGCCTTGGGCTGGCAGCAGCGCTGCTGCATGAGCAGGTCAGTCCCGCCATGATCGTCGTCACCGCCGCCGTCGTGCTTTGCGTCGTCGGTGCCAAGAGATATGCGAGATAGATGCGCCGGCTGCCGGAGTTGCATGCGAACCGGGTGGAATCCTCAAGGATGCTTGGCAACGATATCAGTTCGCCCGGCAGTGGCGCGGGCTGAAAATACCGCAAGGATCAGCGCCATCAGCACCAGGCCCGTCGCCACCTGGAAGGTGACCTGCATCCCTCGTGCCGCTGCCGCAGGTGCCAACACTGCCAAGCCAGTGCCTTCCCCAGCCGATGCGAAGGCGAACACCGCGCCCATCACCGACGCACCGGTGATCAGGCCGAGATTGCGCGACAGATTGAGCAGGCCGGAGACGACGCCACGCTGGTCGGATGCGACGCCCGTCATCACGGCCGAATTGTTGGAGGTCTGAAACAGGCTGTAGCCGGTGCAGACGATGATGATTGGTACGGCATAGCCGGCAATACCGAATTCCGCCCGCGACAGAGCAAAGGTGCCAATAGCGAGATCGAACAGGCCGACGATCATGATCCGGTTCGCCCCGAAACGATCGACCAGGCGTCCGGCCGGCAGCGCCGCCAATGCGGTAATCAGAGGGCCGGTCGACAGAACCAGCCCGACCATGGCTGCGTTCAGCCCGAGCGCGCGCGACAGATAGAATGGTGCGACCACCAGCGTCGCCATCATCACCGTGGCGACGATCAGGTTCATGGCGAGGCTTGCGTTCAACGCCTGGTCGCGGAACCTCGCAGGTTGAATCAAAGGGTTCTGGACCCTTGTCTGCGCAACGACAAACAGCAGGCCAGCCACGGTTGCGGCAATCAGCAAGCCGACATTGAGAGAACCAAAACTGCCACGCCCAAGGGTCATGGCGAGCGCATAGGCGGCTAGCGTCAGCGCGAGCAAAGCCGTGCCGATCCCGTCGAAACCGCGCCGACCTGGCGTCTTTTTTCCGGCCGGCAGGAAGCGCCAGGCAAGCGCAAAGGCCAGCACCCCCAACGGCAGATTGATGAGGAAGATCGCGCGCCAGCCGAGGCCGGCAATCAACAGTCCGCCAAGGGAGGGGCCAAGCGTGGTGCCGATCGCCGACATGGCGCCGAGCAGGCCCATGGCGCTGCCGGTTTTATCCCGGGGAACTGCGTCGGCGACAAAGGCCAGCGTCAGAGCCATCATGACGGCCGCGCCGAGCCCCTGTGCCGCCCGTGCGGCAATCAGCAGCCAGAACGTCGGCGCGAGCCCGCAAAGCACCGATGCGAAGGTGAACAGGGCGATGCCGCCGAGCAATAGCGGGCGGCGACCGACTATATCGGCGAGGCGCCCGGTGCTGACAATCAAGGTGGTGATGGCGAGCAGATAGGCCAGGACGACCCATTGCACGAGCTGGAACGATGCGCCGAATGCCTGCATCAGCGATGGCAGCCCAACGCTGGCGATGCTGGTGGCGAGCGACGACAGCAGCGTTGAAAGCGACAGGCTTGCCAATGCCCATCGGGTCGAGCGTGCGCTCACCGGGGCAACTTCGGCCCAGGTCTTTTCAGCGGTCGATGCCAAGGTGAACTCCTTTGCCGGCAGCCCCCAATCGGAGCTGTCGGACGCTATTCCCTCGCATGATGTGGCGGAAGGCGCAGTATTTGCATCTTATTCGTGCATGAAACGCCACATCGCGGCCGAGCTGTGCTACGGTCCTTCCATGTCGTCGCCAGATCTCAATCTGCTTGTCGCCCTCGATGTGCTGCTGACCGAGGGCAGTGTGGCGCGCGCGGCCGGGCGGCTGCGCCTCAGTCCCTCGGCGATGAGCCGGACGTTGGCGCGGTTGCGCCAGGCGACAGGCGACCCATTGTTGGTCCGGGCCGGCCGTGGCCTGGTTGCGACGCCGCGCGCGCTCGAATTGCAGCAACAGGTAGGCCGAGTCGTTCAGGATGCGGAAGCGCTGCTGCGCCCGGCCAAGCTCCTCGACCTCTCTGCTCTCGACAAGGTCTTCACGCTGCGCGCCAACGAAAGTTTCGTCGAGGAGTTCGCACCGCGTCTTCTGACCCGTGTCGAAGCGGATGCACCTGGCGTGCGGCTGCGTTTTGCGCCGAAATCCGACAAGAACGACATCTCGTGGCGTGACGCGGCGGTTGATCTCGAAATCGGGGTTGCCAGTGAAACGAGCCCTGAAATGCGCATTCAGGCGCTGTTTCGCGACCGCTTCATCGGTGCGGTGCGAACGGGTCACAGGCTGGGCGAGGGCCCAATGACGCCGGAACGCTATGCGGCCGGCCGCCACATCAGCGTTTCGCGGCGCGGCCGCGAAAGGGGCCCGATCGACGAGGCCTTGAAGCGGCTGGGACTCGAACGGACGATCGTGTGCATGGTTTCCAGCTTCTCGGCCACGCTCGCCATGGCGCGCGCCTCCGATCTGATCGCCAGCGTCCCCGAACGGCACACGCTGGGCGCGCGCACGGGCATGTACAGCTTCCCGTTGCCGGTCGATATCGAGGAGGTCACCATTTCGATGCTGTGGCATCCGCGACTCGATGCCGATCCGGCACAAGGCTGGCTGCGAGCCTGCGTGCGGGAGGTCTGCGCGTCGTTTCGCTGATCCAGACTCGGGGCGTGATCTAGAATCTGGTCACCACGCCGATGCCTATGCCTTCGAAGCTGCCCATCGCCATCAATGCGGCCGGCGCCTCTTCGAGGCTGATTTTCTTGCCGACCAGCAGCTCGGGTTTCAGCTTGCCGGTGCGGATCATCTCCATCATCGCCTGGTAGCGGAAGGCCTGCATGCCGTGGCTACCGCGGATTTCGAGCTCGAATGCGATCACCTTGTCCATCGGTATCTGCGGCCTGGCATGGTCGCCGAGCATCAGGCCGACCTGCACGTGGCGGCCGCGGCGGCGCAGGTTTGCGATCGAGTTGAACGAGGTACTGGGGTGGCCGAGCGCGTCCATCGACATGTGCGCGCCGCCATTGGTGATCTGCTTGACCGCCTTGACCACGTTCGGCGTCTTTGCCGCGTTGATCGTCGCCACCGCGCCGATCTTTTTGGCAAAGTCCAGCTTCTCGTCCGTGAGGTCAATGGCGACGACATTGGCGCCCATGGCGCTGGCGATCATGATCGCCGACAGGCCGACGCCGCCGCAGCCGTGCACCGCCACCCATTCGCCGGGCGTCACCCGGCCCTGGTCGACGATGGCGCGGAACGAGGTGACGAACCGGCAGCCGAGGCTGGCGGCGGTGGCGAATTCCATCTCGTCGGGCAAGCGCACGAGATTGGTGTCGGCATGGTCGATGGCGACATATTCGGCGAACGAACCCCAGGCGCTGAAGCCGGGCTGGAACTGATGTTCGCACACCTGGTGGTTGCCCGAGGTGCATTCGAAGCAGCGGCCGCAGCCGACGGCAAACGGCACGGTGACGCGCTCGCCGTCCTTCCAGCGGGTCACCTGGTTGCCTGCGGAGACCACGACGCCGGCCAGTTCGTGGCCCGGCACATGCGGCAGGCGGATGCCGTCGTCGTGGCCCATCCAGCCATGCCAGTCGCTGCGGCAGAGGCCGGTCGCCTCGACCTTGATGACGACGCCTTCCGGCGAAGGCGTCGGATCCGGCACCGTCTGGATCGTCGGCGCCTCGCCGAATTTTTCGAAGACGACGGCTTTCATCGGCAGTTCCTCATCACTTCACGCAATTTGCGGCTATTCGGCATCGATCTGGTTCTCAGGCGCGGCCTTCTGGAACGCCGGCAGCGCCATGCAGGCGGCATTGATGCGCGAGATCGTCGGGTAGGGCGTCATGTCGACGCCGAAGCGGGCATTGCTGGTGACCTGTGCGACCAGGCAGATGTCGGCCAGCCCCGGCGTGTCGCCATGACAGAATGTCTTGGTCTCGGGCGAGGAAGCCAGAATCTTTTCAAGCGGCTGGAAGCCTTCGTTGACCCAGTGCCGGAACCAGTTGACGACATCCTGGTCGCCGGCGCCGAACAGTGTGCGCAGCGAGGTCAGCACGCGCAGATTGTTCACCGGATGGATGTCGCAGGCGATCATCTGCGCCAGCATCCTGACGCGGGCGCGGCCAGGCGCATCCTTGGGCAGCAGCGGTGGCTCAGGCGTGGTCTCGTCGAGATATTCGATGATCGCCAGCGATTGCGTCAGCAGCGTGCCATCGCCCAGGACCAGTGCCGGCACCAGCCCTTGCGGATTGACCGCGAGGTAGGCGGGTTCGAGATGCTCGCCGTGGCGCAAATGATGCGGCACGTAGTCGTAGGACAGGCCCTTCATCTCCAGCGCGATCCGCACCCGGTAAGAGGTCGAGGAGCGGTAATAGTTATGGAGGACGATGTCGCTCATCGGATCGGTTGGCCGATGGTCAGTTCGATTTCGCCGATGCCGTCGACGCCACCGGTGATCTTTTCGCCCGGCCCGACGGCGCCGACGCCAGCCGGTGTTCCGGTGAAGATCAGGTCGCCTGGCCGGAGTTCTACCGCCTCGCTGCAAATCGACACGATGTCGGGAACCGGCCAGATCAGTTCGGCAAGGTCGCCGTCCTGCCTGATCTCGCCGTCGACCGCGAGCCAGATGCAGCCCTTTTCGGGATGACCGGATTTTTGCGCCGGGACCAGCGGGCCGCAGGGCGCTGAACGGTCGAAGGCTTTCGACCAGTCCCACGGCCTTGCCGCCTTTTTCGCCTCGTCCTGAAGGTCGCGGCGGGTCAGGTCGACACCGACGCCGTAACCCCAGACATGGTCCAGTGCGCGCTCGCGCCGGATGCGGAAGCCGGCTCCGCCGATCGCGACGACCAGCTCGATTTCGTGATGCAGGTTTTGGGTCAGCGGCGGGTAGGGGATAATCGTACCCGAACCGACCGCCGCATCGACCACTGCGTCGCCTGGCTTGGTGAAGAAGAAGGGCGGGTCGCGCTCATCATTGCCGAGCTCGCGGGCATGAGCGGCGTAGTTGCGGCCGACGCAGAAGATCCGGCGCACCGCAAAACGCTCCGGCGAGCCGGCCACGGCCACCGACGGGGTTGCGGGCAGGGGAAGGACGAAGCCGGTCATGCACTGTCTCTGTTTCAGTGGATATGTCGCCGGCACATTCGACCGATTTGGCCGGTCGGGCAAGGCATTGCATCGCGCAAAGGCTAGGCCTGCCGCACGGTGCCGCGGAAATCGCCGGTACATTTTGCTCTGCCGGCCAGATGGCAATGTACCATTTGGGAATAAGCCGGCCACGGCGCGAAGCGCCTGCCGCCAACGCCTGAGACTGTCGACCGTTGGTTTCGGGGAACGGACGTAACAGCCCCATTCGGTCCGTCCTGTGCTTCGGGCGTGTCGTTATCTCGCACTTGCACAAAGTTCTGGTGCGCTGCAATATAGCTGGAGGAATGCGGCCTCCAGCCCGCCTTTCGCAGGTTCAATGAAGGGACCGGCATGACGGACATCTCCGCGACGCGTCTTGTCGTGTCCAGGCCTGTCGCCGATAGCTCGGCAAGAACCAGGCTTGCCTATCTCGACGGCTGGCGCGGCCTGTCGATCGCGCTGGTGCTGATCGGCCATTTCTTCCCCGTTCCCGGCATCAATCTCGGCGTCCTGGGCGTCGAATTCTTCTTCGTGCTCAGCGGCCGGCTGATGGCCGAGATCCTGTTTGTCGAATACTATCCGCTGAAGAAATTCTTCAAGCGCCGGTTCTCCCGCATCTACCCGGCACTGCTGATTTTTGTCGTCGCCGCGATGGTTGCCTTGTCCGGCACATTCATCGCCTTCAAATGGAAGGCGGCGCTGACGGCGCTGACGTTCACCTACAACTATGCCGGAATTCTCGTCACCCGCGCCGGCGCGCTCGACCATATCTGGTCGCTGTGCGTCGAAGAGCACGCCTATATCATCTTGGCGCTGATCAGCGTCGTCGTCTCGGGGCGGTCCCGGGTCATCATGTTGCTCGGCGCATTGTCGGTGCTGGCCATGGCAAACGGCGCCATCTCCTACCGGGTGCTCGCAATAGGCTACGAGGGCACCTATTGGCGCACCGACGTGCACATCGCCTCGATCCTGCTGTCAGCGGTGATATGCCTGCTCAAGGCCGACGACAGGCTGCCGGCGCTGCTCAAGGGCCCGCATGTCGCCTTGGCGGCCGCTGTCGTGGCGATGCTAGTGTTCATGGCTGCCGTGCCTACCCCGATCCACTATCTGGTCGCGGTGCCGCTGCTGGCGCTCGCCGTCAATTTGCTCGACTTCAGCAGCCGGTATCTGACCGGGTTTCTATCGTCCCTGCCGATGACGATGCTGGGGCTGTGGTCGTATTCGCTCTATCTTTGGCAGCAGCCCTTTTATCAATTCGTCGACATAAAAGGCAGTTCGCCGTGGTTGATGCTTGCGGCGGCGTTCGCTTGCGCGCTGTGCAGCTACTACATCATCGAAAAGCCGGCCCGCTCCTGGCTGAACCGCAATTGGTAGGGCGAACGGCGCCCGCCGTTCAGCCGGCGATCCGTCTTGCATAATACCGCACGGCTTTCCTGCCGCCGTGGATCACCGCGTCGCCCACTTCCGCAAAGCCGAGTGCGGCATGGAAGGCGTCCGAAGCCGGATTGGGTGGCTCGGCATTGACTTCGCAGGTGACGATCGCCTGGCCCGCGCGTGACGCCTGCTCGAACAGATCCTCATACAGCCGGCGGGCATGGCCGCGCCCGCGCGCTGCGGCGGCGACCACGACGCGATCGACATAGACGAACCGCGGGAAGCGCTGGCGAAACCACAGGAAGTTCGGGCTGTCGTAGCTCGCGTGCTGGTCGAAGGTCATGATGAAGGCTTCGAGCGCACCGATACGGCGCGCGTAAAACGCTTCGCCGAGCAGGAAGGACAGGCTCTCAGGTTCGAGCCATGATAATTCCGCAGCGTGCTCGTTGTTGAGCGCGAGGATGGCGGGCTCATCCTGCGGCGAAACCCGTTCGATCGGCAAACGCATTTCGATCATGTTTTTGTTCGATCTTCCAGGATCATGTCCGGGCAGCGGCGATGGTCGCCGCCACCAGCGCCTCGTCGGTCACGGTGTTGCGGTATTCGCGGTCGAGGTCGGTGCCGCCCATGCCGACCCTTGGGTTGCGGTAACGCATGGCGCTCGGCACGTCCTTGAGCGCGGCGAAGTGCATTTCGCTCAACCCGGTTTTCCTCCGCACCTTGCCGATGTTCTCGGGATCAAGCCCGCCGCAGCCGAGGATGATGATGCGGTCGCCGGCCTGCCTGACAAGATCGGCGAGCAGGTCAGCGCCCTCCAGTGCCGTGTCGCGCTGGCCGCTGGTCAGCACGCGGCCGACCTTGCAGCGGATCAGCGTCTCCAGCGCCTCGGTCGGGTCGCGGGTCATGTCGAAGGCGCGGTGGCAGGTGACGTTCAAGCTCCCCGCTGCCTGCGCCAGTTCGCTCATGCGCTGCTCATCGATCGTGCCGTCGGCATTAAGGCAGCCGATAACGACACCGGCGACGCCGAGCTCGGCAAGCGCACGGACATCGGCGAGCATCGAACGATATTCGGCTTCGCTATAGAGAAAATCGCCGCCGCGCGGCCGCACGATGACGTGGAACGGGATCGTCGCCAGCTCGAGCGCGGCGCGCACCGTGCCGAAGCTCGGCGTGATGCCGCCCTCGATCAGGCTGGCACAGAGCTCGACACGGTCGGCGCCTGCGGCTTGCGCGGCCAGCAGGCCGTCTATGCCTTCGACGCAGATCTCGATCAGCGGGAGGCGAGGGCGTTCGGTCTCGGTCATGGGCGATCCGTCGATGATTTCAGCTGGCCAGCGGTAGCATCGGGCATGGTGCGATGAAAGCCGGAAGTGTTGGCTCAACACGCGACAGGGCGGCCGGCGGTGCTCCAATTTTGCCGCTTGACACATCCATAACCGTTCAGCTATATGTCGATTCATAGCTAGCGAGTTATTGATTGATTAACAGCGCAGCCGACCGAAAGCTAAATGTGCGGCCGGCAAAAACACGCCTAAGGAGACCACCATGCAAGCACGGTTGAAAAACCCGGTGATGCTCATTCCCGGCGCCTTGCAGGCACTGCTCGCGCTGGACAAGTCGACGGAGACGGCCGACCTGTCCTATGTGACGCGCAAGCTCGTCCATTTACGCGCCAGCCAGATCAACGGATGCAGCCTCTGCGTCGATATGCATGCGCGCGAATTGAAGAAGGCCGGCGAAAAGGACGAGCGCATCTTTGCCGTGTCCGCATGGCGGGAGACACCCTACTTCACCGACGCCGAACGCGCGGCGCTGGCACTGACCGAGACGGCAACCCGGTTGGCCGACCGGCCAGACGCGGTAACGGATGCGGTCTGGGATGAAGCCGCCCGGCACTATGACGAAAAGGCGCTTGCCGCCCTGGTCGTCCAGATTGCCCTGATCAACGCATTCAACCGGCTCAACGCAACCACCAGGCAGATGGTCGGCGCCTGGGGCTGAACGGGACTCGCTTTTCGCAACGGCACGTCAGATCCGCAACTCGTGAGCGTTCGCGCGCACGAAGTCGATGAAGGCCCGCAGCTTCGGCGGTACCAGGCGGCGGCTGGGATAATAGAGGTGAAGCGGCTCGTAAGCGGGACAGAAAGGCTCCAGCACCTTGACCAGCGCGCCTGAGGCGAGAAGCGGCGCGGCGAGGCCCTCGACGGCGAAGGCGAGGCCAAGCCCTTGCGCGGCGGCGGTAATGCACAGCGGAAGCGTGTTCACGACCAGACATGCGTCCGGCGTGAATGCGACTTCGCGTCCCTCCACGATGAACTCCCAGGGTGAAATCGTGCGGGTGCGGGTGAGGGCGAATGCGATGCAGCGATGGGCGGCGAGGTCTGCCGGCCGTTTCGGTGTGCCGTTGCGCGCCAGATAATCGGGGCTGCCCACCACGACCATCTGCAGGGGCCCGCCCAGGCGCGCGCCGATCATATCTCTCTCGAGAAGCTCGCCGATGCGCAGGCCGGCATCGAAGCCGTCGGCGGCGATGTCGACGAAGCTGTCGTCGAAGATCAGACTAAGCCGCACTTCGGGATAAGCATCCATGAACGGCCGCATCAATGGCTCTATCAGCAGCGGCGCGGCGATCCAGGGCAAGCTGAGGCGCAGCGTGCCGGCGGGACGGTCGCGGCTCTCGCGCAGAGCCGCACCAGCCGCCCAGATGTCTTCGGCTGCCGGGCGCACGTGGTCGAGGTAGTGGGCGCCAGCCTCGGTCAAGCCAACGCTGCGGGTCGTGCGGTTGAGCAGCCGCACCCCCAGACGCTCCTCGAGCCCCTTGACCGCCTCACTCAACGAGGCCGGAGCGACGCCGAGCTCGGCGGCGGCGCGGGTGAAGCTCCTGGCCTCGGCGACTTTCACGAAGGCGACGATGCCGCTGAATTGGTCGAGGCGCATTGTAAGGATTTTCCAAATAGCCCTGTCGAATTCTACTGGTTTTTCCGGCGAACAAAAGGCGTCATGTTGGGTCCGACGAACGGGCCTCGGGAACGGCTCGAAAAGACAAGGAAACAGGATCGATGACCAGGCTTGCTTTACTCGCCGCCGGCACTCTTCTGGCGGTGTCTGCCGCCCCGGCGCACAGCGGGTCACTGGAAGACCGCAATATCCAGCTCATCAAAGACTATTACGCAGCTTACGCGACCGGCAATACCGAGGCCGTGCGGCCCTTCCTCGCGCCCGACATCGTGTGGCGCATTCCCGGTCATCATCCGCTCGCCGGCGACAAGCGCGGGCCGGACGAGGTGGTCGCCTTCTTCCGCGGCCTGGCCGATGGCAAGTTCAAGGCCGGGCCGATCTTCTTCCAGGCGCAAGGCGACCTCGTCGTCGACGTCCATCGCGGCTGGTCGAATGTCGGCTCAGGTCCGGAGATCGACCAGCTCTACGCGCTGATGTTTCGCATCCAGGACGGCAAGATCGCCGAGGCACAGAATTTTTTGACCGACATGTACCAGTCGGACGCTTTCTACTGGGCGCATTACCCGCTGAAGCCGCTGCCCGGCCGACTGGCTGGCGAGCGCTGAGACGGCGGTCTTTCTCGCAACGCGCCGCGCTTCTCATTCCAAGCCAAAGGAGACTTGCTATGCTTAAAACCCTGACACTTGTCGTAGCAACCACCGCCGCGCTCGCCGCCTCCAATGCCGTCGCCGTACCGCGCGTCGAGCGCGTCGCTTTTGCCTCGTACGGTGAGCAGATCATCGGCGAGCTCTATCTGCCGGAGGATATGGACGCGGCGAAACCTCGGCCGGCGCTGGTCGTGACCGGCGCCTGGATGACGGTGAAGGAACAGATGCCGGCCCGCTACGCCCGCGAGATGGCCGATCGTGGCTTCGTCGCCTTGACCTTCGATTTTCGTGGGTGGGGCGAAAGCGGCGGCATACGCCGCCAGTACGAGGATCCTAACGCCAAGATCGCCGACATCGAAGCGGCGGTCGCCTATCTCTCGCGCCGGCCCGAAGCCGATCAGGACCGCATCGGCGGGCTCGGCATTTGCGCCAGCTCCGGCTATATGGTCACCGCCGCCGCCGAAAACGCCGCGATCAAATCGGTCGCCCTCGTTGCGCCCTGGTTGCAGGATGCCGAAGTGGTCGAGCAGGCCTATGGCGGCCGGAATGGCGTCGTCAGGCTTGAGGCCGTGGGCGATGCGGCCGAGGCTGAGTATCGCCGCACCGGCAAGCAAGCGTTCTTGCCGGCCGCCAGCCTGACCGACGAGCGCGCGATCATGTTCAAGGTGCCCTATTACACCGAACCCGATCGCGGCATGCTCCCGGCCTGGCGCAACGAGGCCGATCCGGCGTTCTGGCGCGGCTGGCTGAGGTTCGACGCTATCCAGGCTGCTCCGCGCCTGCACCAGCCCTTTCTGATGGTGCACAGCGAGGCGGCTGCCATTCCGAAGGGGGCGCACAAATTCTACACGCGGCTGACCAGCTCCAGGCGGGAGCTGTGGCTCGACAATGTCACCCAATTCGATTTCTACGATCGTGCCGCGCCGGTGAAGGCCGCAAGCGATGCCGTCGCCGCGCACTTCCGCGCGACGCTGGGCAGTGCGGGGGAGGCGGGACAATGAGCCTCGTCACCCGCCGGCATGTCCTGGCCTCGGCGGTTTCCGCCGCGATGGTTTCCGCCGTCTCGGCGCCCGCCTCGAGCGCTCCGGGAGATGCGCTGACAGTCGAAGACAGGATCGCAATCGCTGAGGCAGTGGCCGGGATCGGCCTCTATGCCGATCTGCGTGAATGGAACCGGGTCAGATCCTATCTCGCGGCCCGTGTCACGACCGACTATACCAGCCTCTTCGGCGGCGAGGTCACGACCAGCGGCCGCGACGCGCTGATCGCCCAATGGCAAGCGCTGCTGCCGGGCTTCGACGCCACCCAGCACCTCATCACCAACATCATTGTAGAAGGCGGGGATAACGGTGCGGTTGCGCGCAGCCATATCCGCGCAACCCACTGGATCGGCGGTCGGTTCTGGACGGTCGGTGGCAGCTATCTCCACCGGCTGGTGCGGACGCCGGAAGGCTGGCGCGTCAAGGCAATCTCCATCCGCCGCTTGTACGAAGAGGGGGATCGCGCCGTGCTGGCCGCCGCTGCCGGCCGGGTAAAGGCGGAGGCCAAATGAGTGTTCGGGTTTGCGCATGCCCAATCGCGCGGCGAGGTTGCTCGGAGCATCGGCAACGTGAATATTGATCGAAATGTCGGGGCAGGCTTGGCGCATGCGGCATTAGTGCCGCCAACCGCGGAGACAGGACATGACCCTTTCATTGCAGGAGGTTTCCGATAGGCTTGAGATCGAACAACTGCTTGTTCGCTATTGCTATGCGGTGGACGATCGCGACTGGGAAGCCTATTGCAAAATATTCACACCCGATGCCGTGCTTGACGACACTGTAACAGGTGGAATCAGGAGCGGTGTGGATGAGCATGTTGCTTACATGAAAGGCGCCCTTTCGAAGATATTGATCTCGCAGCACGCCATTTCGACAATCCTTCTGGATCTCCGAGGGGATGAGGCCAGCGTGCGCGCGCATTGTTCATGCCCGATGGTGGTAGACCTCGGCGAAGGCAAAAGGCAGGTCTTCTTCCAGGGGCTTTGGTATCGAGACCGCGTCGTACGCACGTCCGAGGGCTGGCGCATAAGTGAACTTGTCGAGGAAGGCTATTGGAATCACAATTTGCCGGAGGGGTTCGCGTTCTGACGCCTGTTACGCGCTGTGCTGGATCCGCCCCGGACGCCGTTTTCAGACGTGGCAGCTACTGGCGCAACACCGTGTTCTTGGTGCCTTCTTCGACCTGGTCGATGACCAGCAGCTTGACCGGATCGGCGCCGACATTGGTCGCCTGATGCCACTGCCCGATCATCTCGATGATGAAATCACCTGTTTGATAGGTGTTGCTCTTGCCGGTCTCGACATTGGTGACCTGAAGCGTGCCGGCCTCGACATATGCATAGCGCGGAAACGGATGCTTGTGGACCGGCAAGGTCGCGCCCGGCGCGATCTGATAGGCCGAGACCAGGACCTGTACGTTCTTCTGCGGCAGCGTGATCGGCTGGCCGGACGCGGTCTCGGTGCGAGAGGCAAGCGGGGTCACGACAACCGGCGTGCCGCTGGCATCGAGCGCCTGGGCGTTGTTTGCAAACAGTGCAGCCGCGAGCAGCAGCGTCGATACCAAGATTTTTCGCATGATTCCCCCCGAGCTGCGCCAGCATTGCGCAGCAAGCTTTGAGGCACAAGCTTGTCTGTTCAGGAGCGCCTTATCCCGCTCTTCTGAACATGCCCGGCGTCATGCCATGCATGGCCCGGAATGTACGGGAAAAATGGCTCTGGTCGGCGAAACCCGCCGTAATAGCGGCGTCGGCGAGGCCAAATCCCTGTTCGATCAGCGCGCTCGCCCGGCGCAATCGCCGGTCGCGGATATAGGCCGCCGGCGTCAGGCCAATTACCTTGTTGAAGTCGCGGATGACCTGGAACCGGGTCACGCCAGCCGCGCCGGCAAGCCGCTTGAGGTCGACCTGCGAGCCAAGCTCGCTTTCGACAAGATCGCGGTAGAGGGAAAATCTTCGCTGCGATCCGGAGCTTTCGATCTCTTCGGCCTGTCCGCTCGAGTCGCCATGCCGAACGATCAGCCGTCGCAGCGCCACGAGCAGGGACGTCTCGGCCGTCATTGTGTCCGGGGATGTCGAGCCCTGGTGTGCTGCCATCAATGCTGCGGCGAGACTGCTGTCTTCGATAGTCGCGCGCGAAAATACTGGAGCGCCGTCGCGGCCGAGTTCGCGGGTAAGCGCGGTCATCATCGGCACCGAAGGATAAAACGTCCGGTAGGCCCAGCCTTCATCCGCCCCGCGTTCGCCGTCATGCCACTCCTCGGGATTGACGACGGCAATGGTGCCTGCCGGAGCGAGAACGCTTTTGCGGCCGATGCGAATGCGCTCGCAGCCAGAGGTGATCAGGGCGATCACATAGGTCGGGTGCGTGTGCAAGTCATAGCGGTGCCGGGTGAAGCGCGCCTCGAACAGGCCCAGGTCGGGGAAGCACGGATGGCGCCAGTATTTCCCGGTCTCTGCCGCTTCGTTTGTCCTTGCCATGGTCAATCCGGTTCAAGACGCCTCTCGCCGGGCCTTCTATGGCAGGCAAACCAAGCCGCTTTTTGTCGGCGGAAAGGAGGCATCATGTTGCATAATGACCCCGTCGCCGCGCTGACACCAGAGGTTATAGGCTGGCGGCACCATATCCATGCCAATCCGGAACTCGCATTCAATGAATACGAAACGGCGCGTTTCGTTGCAGAGAAGCTGCGCTCCTTCGGCGTCGACGAGGTGCATGAAGGGATCGGCGGCACCGGCGCTGGAACGTGCGCTATCGGCCTTCGCGCCGAGCTCGACGCGCTTCCGGTGCTGGAGAAAACCGGCCTGTCCTATGCTTCGAGGCAAGAGGGCGTGATGCACGCCTGCGGCCATGACGGCCACGCCGCCATGCTGCTCGGCGCCGCCAAACTGCTCAGTCAATCGCGCGCCTTCGACGGAGCCGTCACTTTCATCTTTCAGCCGGCCGAGGAAAACGAGGGCGGCAGCATGCGCATGATCGAGGACGGCCTGTTCAAGCGCTTTCCGGTCGAAGCGGTCTATGCGGTTCACAACTGGCCGGGCATCAGGCTGGGGACGATCGCCGCCCGCGTCGGGCCGCAAATGGCGGCCGTCGATAATTTCGAACTGACCTTTGAGGGTCTTGGCGCTCATGCCGCCATGCCGCAGCTCGGGGATGACCCGATCCTGGCCGCGGGCGCCTTCGTGCAAGCCGTCCAGCGCATCGTCAGCCGCTCGGTCGACCCTCAGAGCGCGCTTGTCGTCAGCATCACGCAGATTCATGGCGGCAATGTCGGCAATATCGTGCCGGGCAAGGTCTGGCTGCAAGGCACCTGCCGCTTCTTCGAGCACGGCCTTTCCGACCATTGCGAGAGGCTGATCGGCGAGATCGCACAAGGTATTGCCGCCGCGCATTCGCTCAAGGCCAGGCTCGACTACAGGAAGGGCTATCCGCCGCTGATCAATACGGCCGATGCGACGGCCCGCGCCGTCGAGGCCGCCGCCTCCGTCGTCGGCCGGGAGAATGTCTTGACCGAGTTCAGCCCCAGTCTCGGCTGCGAGGATTTCGCTTTCATGATCCGCGCCGCCGGCGGCTGCTATGCGTGGATCGGCGCCGGCGAGGTCGGCCCGGGCGAAGGCCTGCACGGCGACCGCTACGTTTTCAACGACGAGATCGTGCCGACGGTGATGCGCTATTACGTCAACCTCGTCGAGCAGACGCTTCCGCGGGCCGATCCTTCCACAGCAGTTTTTCCGGCGTGATCGGCAACTCCCGGATCCGCTTGCCTGTGGCGTCGAAGACGGCGTTGGCAACAGCAGCGGCAACGCCGGTGGCGCCGAGTTCGCCGATGCCTTTGCCGCCGATCGGGCTGGCATGCTCGTCCACCTCATCGACGAAGTGGATTATGATGTCGCCGGGAATGTCGGCGTTGACCGGAATGGCGACTCCGGAAAGGTTCTTCGACAGGAACCGGCCAAGCACCGGTTCGTGCCTGCTCTGCTCCATTGCCGCCATGCCCCAGCCCCAGATGATGCCGCCCGTCATCTGGCTGCGTGCGGTGCGGGGATTGACGATGCGGCCGGCGCTGTAGCTGCCCACGGCGCGACGAAGCCTGAGCAGGCCGAGCCCCGGATCGACGCCGACCTCCATGAAAATCGCGCCGAAAGTGCGCATCGCGAGGCCTTTGCCATGCTGCGCCGGATCGAACGAGCCGGAGCCGGTGATCTCGCCGATGTCGGTATGGCTCATCACGTCGGCGATCGTCTGACCGCCGGCAGCGCCTCTGCGGCGAATCTTGCCGTCCTGCATCTCGACCTCGTCCGGCAGCAGATTGGCAAGACGGGCAAGCTGCGAACGCGCATCTTCGGCAGCGGCAAGCACCGCCGCGCCCACCCCCATGGTCGATGACGAGCCATAGGTCGGTCCCGCCTCCGGCAGCTGTGTATCGCCCATTTCCATCTCAATCCTCTCCATCGGCAGGCCCAGCACGTCGGCCGCGATCTGCGGAAAGATGGTGAGTGTTCCGGTCCCTATGTCCTGGGTGCCGGTGCGGATGAGCACCGTGCCATCTCGGTGCAACCTGACCTCGGCTGCAGGCGTCGGGTTGCGGAAACAGCCCATGCTGCAGGTCGCCATGCCGTAGCCGATCAGCCAATCGCCGTCGCGTTGCGGCTTGCGCGGGCGCTCGCGCCAGCCGAACAGGCGGGCGCCTTCCTCATAAGCCTCGCGCAGCTTCTTCGACGACCAGGGCTGGCCGGTGGCCGGATCCGTGTCCGCATGGTTGACCAGACGCAGATCGAGCGGATCGATGCCGAGGCGGTGGGCGAGCTCGTCCATCGCGCTTTCGAGCGCCCAGGTGCCCGGACCCTCGACCGGCGCGCGCAGCGGCGTCGGCATGGCGACGTTTGCGCGCTCCACGCGCTGGCTGAGACGCATGGCCGGCGTGGCGTAGAGACCCTTCGAGGCTTCGGTGGCGAACTCGACGAAATCGTCGGTCACGGTGGTCAGGTTGACCACGTCCTGTTGCACGGCGGTCAGCTTGCCCGACCTGTCCGCCGCCAGCACGATCTTCTGTGCCATGCGCGGCTGATAACCGAGGCACGAATAGGCATTGGCTCGGCTTAGCGCCAGCCTGACCGGGCGCTCCATGATGCGCGCGGCGGCGGCGGCCAGCACCTGATGCGGCCAGATCCAGCCCTTGCCGCCGAAGCCGCCGCCGGTATGGCGGGAAATCACGCGGACCTTCTCGGCCGGGACATTCATGCGGGCGGCAACCACCTGGCGGACACCGTAGACGTGCTGCGTGGCGTCGTGCAGCGTCAGCTCTCCGTCATTCCATTCGGCGAGCGTCGCCGAGGGCTCCATGGCGTTGTGATGGCGCGACGGCTGCAAATAGACGGCTTCGACCGTGGCGGCGGCATCAGCAAGCCCGCGGTCGACCTCGCCCTTCGTAAACGTCGGCTCCAGGAACAGGAAGCCGCTCTCCCTCGGCACGACAGCAGCCTTGTCGATGGCGGTCCACTCGGGGGGTGCCGGCAACTCCGGCTCGGCGAACGCGTAGCGCAACGCGACGCGGCGAGCGCCGGCCTCCGCCGCCTCCAGCGTCTCGCCCAGCACAATGGCAAGCGGCTGGCCCTCGTGACGTATTTCGTCGCCCTGCATGGGCATGAAGCTCTGCGCCGCGGGCGGGCCTTCGGCTTGCTGCATCTGCGTATCGGGCCCGGCCCTTGGCGATACGAACCGGCCGAATTTGGGCATGTCCTCATGCGTGAGCACACGCACGACGCCGTTCTCGGCGAGCGCGTCGTCGACCATGATCGACGTCACGCGGCCGGCCGGAACGGGCGCGGTCACGAGTACCGCATAGAGCAGGTCGGGGGCGAAATAGTCGGCCGCATAGCGGGCGCGGCCGGTGACCTTGACGCCGCCGTCAGGGCGGGCAACAGGCTGGCTGATCATCATGACGGCATCCTCGCTGCTCTTTCGATCGCCCGCAAAGCGGCGGTCTTGGCCAGTTCGATCTTGTAGGCGTTCTGCGACAAGGGACGCGCTTCGGCGAAGGATTGCTCGATAGCGGTGCTCAACGCCTCGCGATCGCCGATTTCGGCACCGGCGAGCTGCTGGTCGGCGGCGCTCAGCCGCCACGGCCGCAGCGCGACGGACCCCAGCGCCAGGGCCGCCCGACGGATGGTTTGGCCGTCCATCTCCAGCACAGCGGCGGCAGAGACGATGGCGTACTCGTAGGATTCGCGCTCGCGCACCTTGAGGTAAGCCGATCGCGGCGCCGGCGCCGGCAGCTCGATTGCCGTGATCAGTTCGCCTTGCTGCAACACATTGTCTGCCTCGGGCCGCGTGTCGGGAAGCAGGTGGAATTCCGCTGCCGGAATGCGCCGGCCGCCGCTGCGGTGCGCGGTGACGATGACCGCATCAAGTGCTGCCAGCGCCACCGCCGGGTCGGATGGCTGGGTGGCGACGCAATCCTCGGTCCAGCCGAATATCGCGTGATTGTCGTTGATGCCATGCAATGCCGAGCAGCCGGAGCCGAGCTGACGCTTGTTGCATGGCAACTGCTCTTCGGCACGGAAATAGGCACAGCGCGTCTTCTGCAGAAGATTGCCGCCTATCGTTGCTAGGTTTCTCAGCTGCGGCGATGCGGCGTTGAGGATCGCCTGGCTCAACACCGGATAATCGCGCATCACCAGCGCATGCTGCGCGACATCGTTGAGATGCGTCAGCGCGCCGATCGTCAAGCCGCCGCCGGGCAGTGCCTCGATCTGATCCAGCCCGTCGAGGCGGGAGATATCGATGATCCGCGCCGGCCCGGCAATTCCAAGGCGCAGCCAGTTGAGCAATTCGGTGCCGCCGGCGAGAAAGGCGCTGTCGGGCGCGGCACCGGCTGCGATCGTGTCGCCCAGGCTGTCGGCGCGCGCATAGACGAATGGGGTCATTGGATCGCCCTCCCGGCCGCTGAGCGCACCGCCTCGACGATTTGCGGATAGGCCGAGCAGCGGCACAGATTACCGCTCATCCATTCGCGGATCTCGGCATCGGAGCCGGTATGTCCCTCCTCGATCAGTGCCGCCGCCGACATCACCTGTCCGGGCGTGCAGAATCCGCACTGGAACCCATCATGATCGATGAACGCCTGCTGCACGGGATGAAGCGCATCGCCGTTTGCCAAGCCTTCGATCGTCGTGACCTCGCGTCCCTCGCAGGACACGGCAAGTATCATGCAGGCATTCACACGCCGTTCGTCGAGATGCACGGTGCAGGCGCCGCACTCGCCGAAATTGCATCCCTTTTTCGTTCCGGTCAGATGAAGCCGCTCGCGCAGCAGGTCGAGCAGCGTGACGCGGGGATCGAGATCGGAAAGGCTGTGATCCTCTCCGTTCACCCGCAACCGCAATAGGTGCCGATCGTGGAAGTCCATTGGGGGTTACCTCGAAGCACATGCCGTACTCGTCGCAGGGACTCGTCCAGCAAGCAGCCACCCACCTGTCGAGGCGAAATAGGGCGGTCGATTCCGGTGAAAAGGCGCTGCCGGTCAGGGAAGGCTAAAAAACGCGCATTTGAGATTTGCGGCGGAGCGGAAAGGCCCTGCATAACTGTGGTTCACGGCCGTCCCAACATGAGCCGAATGCAGACGGTCCCCTTTAGGGACGATTACCATGAGCTGAAGTCACCTGGTGAGGTCTAAGACTATCTTTCCGGGAGCGTGGCCGGTGCGATTGCGCTCGATCGCGGATGCCAGATCGTCGAAGCCGATCACTTCTGCAATCGTCGACCGCAGCGGGCCGCCAGCGATCTCTTGAGCGATTGTGGCTAGGCGCGCGGTGTCAGGTTTGACTGACAACCAGATGCCACGACGGCCTGCCGGGGCGCGCGAAACCACATCAGTTGCAGCGATGCTGGCCAGGACGCCGCCAGGCGATAGGACCGACCAAGA
Source organism: Mesorhizobium sp. M0296 (assembly GCF_040321675.1). NCBI lineage: Bacteria > Pseudomonadati > Pseudomonadota > Alphaproteobacteria > Hyphomicrobiales > Phyllobacteriaceae > Mesorhizobium > Mesorhizobium sp. M0296. The sequence goes on along the minus strand of NZ_JAMYRZ010000018.1, from coordinate 49,476 downwards.
TTTGTCTAAGACCTGGCCCCCGACAAGATCGACGATAAGGTCAATGTCGCTCGCAAGAAGCTCGAAGTTCTGCTTCTGGTAATCGATTACTTCGTCAGCGCCCAAGGCTTGGACATGGGCCACGCTCTTGGTTGAGGCTGTAGCATAGACGGTCGCTCCAGCCGTCTTGGCGAACTGGACAGCGAAGTTGCCCACCCCACCAGCCGCGCCGTGGATCAACACCCGCCGCCCCCGAAGGTCGAAATCGGCGACCTGAAGGACTTGCCATGCCGTCATCGCTGCCACCGGTACTGCCGCCGCGTCAATGTCTGACAGGACTGCAGGCGTCTTGACGAGTTTTTCGGCATTTATCAGCAAATGGTCAGCATAAGCGCCCAGGCCACCCAGCGCGGCCATGACCCGGTCTCCGACCCTCACGCCTTCGACGTTGGAGCCGGTCCGCAGCACGACCCCCGCCATTTCGATGCCAAGCGTCGCGGGCAAAGATAACTTGAACTTGTCGCGGACGTAGCCTTCACGGATTTTCCAGTCGATTCCGTTTACTCCGGCAGCCTTGACCTGGACGAGCACTTGGTCGGGACCAGGCTCGGGGGCGGATAACCAATCGACCTTCAAGCTCTCTGTGCCGCCATATGCTTGAAGACGTAGGGCCCGGCCGGAGCCAAGCGGTTCAGCCCGGCCCTGGGGCGCTTTGGAAGTCATTGTGTTGGTTCATCAGGCTTCTCCTTCCTGTTGGACGATATAGTTTGAAGCCTCTCAAGAAGAACTTCGAATTATGCAGTCCACCTCGGGTGAGAAATGTTATTAGACTGCTGGCGCTTGGGAATTTACTTGCTTGCGCTTTACGCGCTCAAAGCAGGATAGTCGGTGTAGCCCAGGGCGGTGCCACCATAGAAAGTGGCTTGGACTGCCGCATTCAGCGCCGCATTGGTCTTCAACCGTTCCACAAAGTCCGGATTGGCCAGGACCATCTGGCCGTAGGACTCCTGATCGGCCAGCCCCGAAGCTACGTCGGCGCCGATCTGGTCACGCGGACGACTTGGCCGATTGAGGATCAGCGATTGGTGCCAGAGCTTGCGGATATCGGCCAGCAGCGCCTCGTCGCCCTGGTGCATGATGTGCACGTAAGCGAGCCCGAGCTTGTCGAGTTCGGTGACCAGATAGCGGTAGAGGTCCCGCCCTTCGGCGCCTTCGTCGATCCCCCATATCGTCGTCCCGGGTGACAGGCGGATCGCGGTGCGGTCCGCGCCAATCTCCTCGGCGATCGCCGTGGCGACTTCGATGGCGAAGCGCGCTCGGTTCTCGATCGACCCGCCATATTCGTCCGTGCGCGTGTTGGCGCTGGGCGCGAAGAACTGCTGGACCAGGTAGGCGTTCGCGCCGTGAATCTCTATGCCGTCGGCGCCGGCCTCGACCGCCGAGCGGGCCGCATGGCGGAAATCGGCGACCGTCTGGCGCACCTCTTCGGTCGTAAGCGCGCGCGGCGTGGGAATATCCTGCATCCCGGTCATGGTGAACATACCCGCCGCCGGCGCGATCGCGGAGGGCGCGACCCCCTGGCGGTGATGCAGCGTATTGTCGGGATGCGACATGCGCCCGGCGTGCATCAGCTGGATGAAGATGCGGCCGCCCTTGTCGTGCACGGCGGAAGTGATCTTCCGCCAGCCGGCGACATGGGCGGGCGTGTAGATGCCCGGGGTGGTGAGATAGCCCTGGCCGTCATCCGAGGGCTGGGTGCCTTCGGTGACGATCAGGCCGACGCCGGCGCGCTGGGAATAATATTCGGTGGCCAGTTCGCCCGGCGTACCGTCGAAGCCGGCGCGGCTGCGGGTCATCGGGGCCATGACGAGGCGGTTAGGCAGAGTGTAGCGGCCGACGCGGACAGGGGTGAATAAGGGACTCATTGGGATCTCCATTTGCTGGAGCGCTTGTCCACTATTCCAATGTCGGGATAAATCCGGCAAAAGTGAAAATCAATGTTCCAAATATGGAGCAATAGCGTGAGCCACTTGAACGACATGGCGCTGTTCGTGGAAGTGGCGAGAGCGAGGAGCTTCCGGAAGGCGGCTGAGGCTCTGGGCATGCCCAACTCGACTCTGTCGCGACGTATCAGCGCGCTGGAGAAGGCGATCGGCCTGAGGCTTCTGCATCGAACGACGCGCAAGATCGAGCTCACCGAGGCCGGCCAGCTCTATTACGAACGAAGCAAGCGCATCGTCGACGAGGCACGGCTCGCACACGAGCAGCTCGCCGCGATGCTGGAGCAGCCGAGCGGTGTCCTGCGGGTCTCGCTCCCGGTCGACTTCGCCACGCTTTACCTGACGCCGATCATCGTCGATTTCGCGCGGCACTATCCCGGCATCACCTTCGAGTTCGACCTGACCCCGCGCCGCGTCGATTTGGTGGCCGAGCCGTTCGATGTAGCGATCCGCATCGGCGAGCTGGAAGACTCCAGCCTGATCGCTCGCCTGATCGGGCGCCACGCGCGCCACCTCTATGCGTCTCCTGGCTACATCGAAGCGTCCGACGAGCCGGCGACACCGGCGGATCTGGCGGAGCATGAATGCATCTGCATGCCGAAGATCTGGACCCTGCATCAGGGGATGAACAAGGTCGAAGTCGAGGTTGGAGGCCGCTTCACAGTCAACAGCGTCGGGATGATCCGCGCCCTGGCGGTCAACCACCAGGGCATCGCCCTGCTTGCCGAGAAGATCGTCGCCGAAGATTTGGCCTCGGGCAGGCTCCGGCGTGTCCTGCCCGAATGGCAGGGATCGTCGGTCAGCATTCACGCCGTCACCGAAACTCGCCTCATTCCAGCCAAGACCCAGCGCTTCATCGAATTCCTGTCCGCCAGGCTGGTGGAAACTTGACCCAGATCGTTACGCGGAGAAAAGTCGGACGGCGGCGTGCAAAATCGCGACTTGGCGTAGAAAAGACGTTGGCTCGCCGGAGTCGATGAAGCTGAGAAATACGAATTTGCCATACCCCTACACCAGAATGCACCAGAGTCGCCAAAAATGCGCAAACGTGACCGGACGGCGCAGAAGCCCTACGCCTCGCCGGCGGGCCGACACCGACGCTCAGGGAGCGGGCCATCGCTCTACCGCGAGGGCGGGGCGAGGTGCGCACGGCTGAACTCACGGCCATCGGCATCCCCGATGCTATCTATCCAGGATGTGCGACGAGCGACTGCTCGTGAAGGTGGGTTCGGCATCACAAGGCTTCCCTGTGAGGTGAGATGGCGAGGGCCGGCAAACGGATCGATTCCGACCCTCACCGAAATGCTCGCCATCCCGGCCCGAATCAGCCTTCGCTCGGCACAGGCGTCTTGAGGAGTTGTTGCTCCCACAGGAAGGCGATGCCGCTGCCGCCGAAGTGCTGGATGAGAATCTCGGTCAGCTCTTCGACATGCTCGGTGCGCGCCCAGTCGCGCTGCCACTCGCCAGCGAGCGCCATCACGGTCATCATGTTTGCGCCAGCCGCGATCATCCGCTGGATGGCGATCTGGTGGGACTCGGTCGAAACGCCGCCCGACGCATCGGTGATCACGGACACGTCCCAGCCTTCGCCGAGGGCTTGGATGACAGGCATCGCGACGCAGACTTCGGTCCAAAGGCCTGCGATAATCAGTTGTTTGCGGCCGGTCGCCTTGACCACGTCCACCACCTTCTCGTCCTGCCAGGTGTTCACCCAAGTCCGGTCGATCACTTCCTGCCCCGGGAAGACGTCAGTGATCTGCTTGAAGAGGATGCCGCCACGACCCGCGATCACGCTGGTGAGAATGGTCGGAACATTGAAGGCTTTTGCTAGCTTCGCCAGCGCGGTCGCGTTGTTGACCACAGCTTGCGGATCGTGGCTGTTCAGGTTCGCGAGTTGGTAAGGCTGGTGGTCGATCAGAACGAGTACCGAGTCTTCAGGACGAAGAAGCGAATCAAGGCCGTTGCGAGGGGTCATCAAGACTTCCTTTCTCTGCCGCCATGGACGGCAATCTTTCTCTGCCGCTATGGACGGCAATGGGTTCACGGGAGACATGCGCCAGCGGGCGACGTTGCCTGGACGCAATTTGCCGTTCCTTTTGGTGATGCAGTAGTGCCATAATCAGGCAAGCTGTGTCGCGAAATGAGGAACGCTGAATTGGACATCGAAGATCTACAGACATTCGTCGCAGTGGCCGATGCAGGGGGCGTATCGGCCGCCGCGCGCCGGCTCGGCGTCTCCAAGTCAATCGTCAGTCGGCGGCTCTTTCGGGTTGAAGCGGAACTTGGCGTCCAGCTTCTTGCACGAACGACCCGCGGCGCCGCGCTCACCGAAGCGGGAATCGCGTTCAGAGACCATGCGGCCCGGGCCAGCGCAGAGATCGATACGGCTCGGGAAACGATCCTCCCCACCGGTGAGCTGCGCGGCCGCCTGAGGGTTGCCATGCCGCTTACTTTCGGCGCGACCCACTTCGCCCCCGTGCTCGCGGAAATGGCGCGTCTGCACCCGAAGCTTCACATCCATACTTCCTACAGCGATCGCTTCGTCGATCTCATCGCAGAAGGTTTCGATTGCGCGATCCGGGGCGCCTACCTTCAAGACTCCAACCTGATCGCGAAGCGCGTCGGGCCGATCCATGGAAAGCTTGTCGCAAGCCCGGGTTATATCGAGGTGCACGGGTCACCCGAGACTCTGGACGAACTCGTCACCCATCAGGCCCTCATGCAGGGAACGGAAGCCTGGCAGTTCATAAATGGCAGCAAGATTGTTACGGTCCAGCCGCAGGGCAGGTTCAAGGCCGATAGCGCCACGGCGCTTGCCGGCGCGGCGGCGGCAGGTCTCGGCATCGCCTGGCTCCCCGATTGCATCACACATGAATATGTGGCCTCGGGCGCGCTGGTCCCGATCATGACACGCTATCCGGTACCCCCGGGGGCCGCGTATGTCGTACGCCCGCCGGGTCAGCATCCTACGCGGAAAGTCCGGGTGCTCATCGAAATGCTAACTGAGTATTTCAAACGGAACCCGGAACTTTGGGGTCTCGACAGCTAGGACACGAACGGTGCGAAGCCTCCCCACCGGCAGGAGGCACGGGGTAAATTCTCTAGGCAACGCCGCAGGCGCGACGTCCACGCGGATCATGTTCAACCGAGTAGGCGTTGAGATCTTGCCTGTGCAGATCTGGCGCGAGGCCTCTCCGCTTTGTCCCAGCGACGCCTCGCGCGCGCAGGCTCAAAGCTATGCAATCCGCCGTCCACGAACACCTCGCGCCCGTCTGTAAGCTGCTGTCGTTGAGGCAGCGACGGCAAGTAATAACGGGCGGCAACGTTCGGACGCCGCCGCGGCGAACTGAACGGCGCACTCGGGCGCGAAGCCGCCGGTCATCAGTATTTCCGCGCGGTAGCCGCCGAATAGGCGTGGGCGGGCGAGCCTGCTATTCTACGCCTGATTTCATCGGTCCTCCATGCTCTGACACTCTGGAAGCAGGACTACGAGATCGGCGCGTAGGGAGAAATTGCACGCTGGCGCGCAATATCGCGCTATGGCGTAGAAGAGGCGGTGGCTCCCCGGGCCGGATTCGAACCAGCGACCAACCGGTTAACAGCCGGTTGCTCTACCACTGAGCTACCGGGGAACAGAGGCTCTCATGTGAGTGGGGCAGCCTATAGCAAACCCGTTTCGGCTTTGCAAAGAAGCATTTCGCATTTTTTCGGTGCTTTTTGGCGCAGGGCTTGCTGGCAATGGCCGGCGAGCGCCCTCATATGAGCTATCTCTCGCCTGTCACGGAACAGAAAAGGCCGTTGCGGCTTTCTCCGGCTGACGGTGCTACTGATGCAAACGGATCGACATTTCACATGACGGCAATGAGCGACGAACAGCCACCGGCCCGGAAAATCTCGGTCTTCGGCCGCCAGTTCACCATGCCGCGCTCGCGCGGCCTCAGGATTGCGATCGGCGTTGTGCTGATCATCGGCGGCATTCTCGGCTTCCTGCCGATCCTGGGTTTCTGGATGGTACCGATCGGATTGCTGGTGCTCTCCTATGAATTCGCGTTGGTGCGCCGTCACCGGCGCCGCTTCGTCGTCTGGTGGGAGCGACGGCGGCGGCCGGATTGAGGTTGCCCTGCTGACAGGCCGGAAACAGGCAATTGTTTGAGAGCGGCGTGGCCAGTCTAAGCATCACCGAGGTTGGTCGAAGCAGCTCTCCAGGCGTTCGCAAAGCTCCTTGAGAACGGCGGTAGCCGATGCCAGCCGCGCCCGGTCGCGCGGCGGCAGGCTGTTTGCGCCTTCTATGCTAAGGCGGTCGATGGCATAGCGCACAAGCTCTGCAGACTGCGACAATCCGCGCGATGTGCCCTCCTTCGTAGCTGCTCGACGCATAGCGGAGCCTCCTCTTTGCCCAACGTGGCCGCCGGTTTCGGGTTCCCGTCGCCCAGAATCATGCTTAACGATAAGCTAATATGTTATTGCTAAGATGGGTATTGCGTTGATAAGGCAGGGCATGGAATGTCGAGGATACGTTGGGAATGCATGGTGGCCGCTTGACGGCATTTTCGCCGCAACCTATTGGAGCCGGGTGGAACGCCGGGAGCAATGAGGCCTCGTGGCGGAGTGGTTACGCAGAGGACTGCAAATCCTTGCACCCCGGTTCGATTCCGGGCGAGGCCTCCAATGCCCGAGCTCCCGCGCGTCAGCGCCAGGGGGCTTCAGTTCCGGTCGAAACAGCCGCGGCCTTTGCGCGGCAAGCGGATGGTTGGAACATGAGCGCTGATTTTGCCGAACGCCGGGTGAAGATGGTCGACGGCCAGATCCGCACCACCGACGTGACCAGCGCACCGCTGCTCGAGGCGATGCTTGTCGTGCCGCGCGAGGCCTTTGTCGGCGCCGGCCAGCGTGACCTTGCCTATATCGACGAGGACATCCGCATCGCCGATACGGCCGATGGCCCGCGCTATCTGATGGAGCCGTCGCCATTGGCCAAGCTGATGCAACTGGCCGATATCGGCCCAAGCGATTCGGCACTCGATGTCGGCTGCGGCACCGGCTATGCGGCGGCGATCCTGTCGCGGCTGGCAAGGTCCGTGGTGGCGCTGGAAAGCGATCCGGCGCTGGCCGAGACCGCCACTTCGACGCTTGCGGCGCTGGGTTGCGGCAATGTCACCGTGGTCCACGGGCCGCTGCCGCAAGGCCATGCCGCCAAGGCACCTTACGACGTCATCCTGATCGGCGGCAGCGTCGGGGAGGTGTCGGCGGCGCTGTTCGACCAGCTTGCCGAAGGCGGCCGACTCGTCGCCGTGGAGGGGCAGGGCAATTCGGGCGTAGCCCGGCTTTTTTTTAAGACTGGAGGGGTTGTAACGGGAAGACGCGCATTTAATGCGGCAATTAAGCCACTACCGGGATTCGAACGCATTCCCGCCTTCGAATTCTGAGTGATTTTGCCTTGCAGCGAAGGCGCTGTCATGATCGCTTGCGTTTGAACAATCGTTGCTGATCTGCATAACCGGGCGTTTCTGGGGGCTTTCAGCGGGGGAACGATAAAAAACGCGGCGCCGGCTGATCAGAAGGAGAAGCCAGCGTGGCGCAGTTCCCGTGCAAAACGAATGAGGGAATATAACGTGCCGTCTGTACGCAAGTTGCTTTTTACCGCTGTCCTCGTTTCGGCGACAGCGCTGTCTCCAATGGCCGCCTCGGCCGAAACCATTCTCGGGGCCCTTTCAAAGGCCTACCAAAACAATTCCTCGCTCAATTCTTCACGCGCCGGCGTTCGGGTCACCGACGAGGGCGTTGCCATCGCCAAGTCGGGCTGGCGCCCGACCATCACCGGTTCCGCGAGCATCGATTATACCGCCAGCCACAGCAACCGGTTGCACCGAAACATCTCGTTGACCACCGGCAACTTCGGCGTCGAGATCGACCAGACGCTGTTTGACGGTTTTCAGACCAGGAACAATGTGGCGGCCGCCGAATCGCGGGTCCGCGCTTCGTTCGAAAGCCTGCGCAACGCCGAAGAAAACACTCTTTTCAACGCGGCAAGCGCCTATATGGACGTTATCCGCGACCGCCAGGTCGCCGTGCTGACCGAACAGAATCTGCAATTCCTGACCGAGCAGGCGCGTGCGGCGCGTTCGCGCTTCGAGGTCGGCGAAGGTACGCGCACCGACGTCGCGCAAGCCGACGCCCAGCGTGCCTCCGCGGTGGCGCAGTTGAGCGCCGCCCGCGCGACGGCGCTGGCAAGCGCCGCGACCTATCGCCAGATCGTCGGCGACGAGCCGGGCAGGCTCAGGCCGGCTTCGCCGGTGTCGAAGCTGTTGCCGTCGAGCCTCGATGCGGCGATCGCGATCGCATCGGCCGAGCATCCGGCCATCCTCGCCACCGCGCATCTGGTCGACGCGGCGGGGTTTTCGGTGAAGTCGGCAGAGGGCGCGTTGCTGCCGCAACTATCGGCGTCGGCGGGTGTTTCGAGCGCCTTTCGCGGCACCGCGCCCGGCTCGCTCTCCTCGACACAGGATGGCGTAACCAATTCGGCGAACATCGGCGCGACATTGACGATACCGATCTATTCCGGCGGCCGGACCTCGGCATTGGTTCGCCAATCAAAGGAATCACTTAGCCAGGCCCGTATCGAGGTCGATGTCAGCCGCGACACCGTGCGCCAAGCGGTGACCTCGGCATGGTCGCAATACACCGCCGCGCAGCAAAGCGTCACGGCCAACCGGCAGGTGGTCGCCGCCGCGCAGCTTGCCCTGAACGGCGTTATCGAAGAGCGCAATGTCGGCCAGCGCACCACGCTCGACGTGCTCAACGCGCAGGCGACCCTCATCACCGCCAAGATCAATCTTGTCAGCGCCGAACGTGACGTGGTGGTGGCGAGCTATGCCATCCTCTCGGCGGTTGGCCATTTGTCGGCAGACCGCCTTGCGCTCAACGTGACGAAGTACAGGCCCGAAGAGCATTACAACGCCGTCAAGGACAAGTGGATCGGCCTGCGCACGCCGGACGGCCGCTGATCGCCAAGCCGTGTTTTCAGCCCGCGCTCGAACGACGCGCGGGCTTTCAACTTCCGACCCTAATCTGTTGAAATCCGAGATGTCGCCAGATTGGGGATTCTCGCAAGCCGTTCCGTCGGTTACGCTGTTGCCATGATTCGAATCCGGCATTGCCGGACAGGAAATCTGAGAACGAGTCACAAGGGCGGCGGATGTGACGATGGCGACGGCAAGCAGCGTACAGCGCGAACCTTCCATGGAAGAAATACTGGCTTCCATCAGAAGGATCATCGAGGACAGCGATACCGGCCGCAAGCAGCCGGGCGACGCGGACGAGCTGCGCCAGGATCTGCAACCGGCGCCGGCAGCAGCGGAGGGGGATGCGTTCCGCTCCGAACTGCGCGGCGGACTGGAGATCGCCAAGCCGGCCACGCGCGCCGAGGTGCAGCCAGCGGCCGCGCCGGTCATTGAGCGCCAGGAAACGCCGCTGCGTCCCGGCCCGATACAAGCAGCGGTGACGCTGGCTGAGGTGAACGCCGCTCCCGAACCGCCCGCAAAGCCGGATCGGCCTGCGACAGCCAAGGCTGCCGAGACGACCGACACCATCATCGCCGATTGGCGGCGCGAGATCGCCGCGGTCGGCGACGCGATGGCCAAGCCGGAGCGCGCCGAGCCACTCCGGACGCCGGACGCCGAGCCGAAAGCCGAGGTTTTCGAGAACGAGGCGACTGCTGGACCTGTGCCGGAGCCTTCGGAAATTGGGCCGGAGCTTTCGGAAAGCGGCCCGGAATCTTCGAAAATCGGCCCGGAATCGTCGAAAATCGGATTGGCGCGTCCGGCGGCCAGCGAGGCGCCGCCCGCACGTCCGGCAATCCTTTCGGAGCATACGGGCCGGCAGGTTGCCGCCGCCTTCGGCGAGCTTTCCGACGCGTTTGCCAGCCGCAGCAAGAAGACTTTCGACGAGATGGCCGAGGAGATGCTGCGGCCCATGCTGCAGGACTGGCTGGACAACAACCTTCCGACGCTGGTCGAGCGGCTGGTGCGCGAGGAAATCGAGCGCGTCGCGCGCGGCGCGCAGTAGCAGCTTTCCGGCTTGCGGGCCTAGTTGCGCACAGCCGATGTCCTGAAACGGCCGAATTGCATTAAGCGTCCGCGCGAGGGCGAGTTGCGCGCCACGCATTTCGCCGGAGCAGCCCGCCTGCTATCGTCGATCGATGAACCGCAAACAGACCTACAGCTATCGATTGCGATCTTGGGTGCCCATGCTTACCGACGAGGAGTATCGAGAGATCGTCGGAGACCCTGCGGCGCTTTACTTTCAAACCAAGAGATTCATTTCCAAGAATGGCTTCTGGAAGGAAATGAAACATCCGGCTGCCGATCGCTATCGCGAACGCACCGGGGTCACGCTTGGCCACACGTACTGGCTTCTGCACGTCCGCCGTTCCGACTATGGTCCCGATTGCCCGGCCTGCGGAAAACCATACCGCACGCCAAGGGCGAAATTCTGTGCCGAATGCGGGCATGGGCTTGCCGCCAAGTAAAGAACTCATCAGGGCAGCTAGGTGGAACAAACCCGCCGCCCTTGCGGTTGACTTGGCAACAACCTTCCGATTTACACCGGACCACAAATTCCGGACAGCGCGGACCGTTTTCCCATGCTCGAAAAGACCTACGACGCCAAAGCCGTCGAGCCGAAGATTGCCAGGATCTGGGAAGAGGCCGACGCCTTTCGGGCCGGTGCCGGGGCCGAGGAGGGGGCTGAAGCCTTCACCATCGTCATCCCGCCGCCGAATGTCACCGGCTCGCTGCATATGGGTCATGCGCTCAACAACACGCTGCAGGACATTCTGGTGCGCTTCGAGCGCATGCGCGGCAAGAACGTGCTGTGGCAGCCGGGGATGGACCATGCCGGCATCGCCACGCAGATGGTGGTCGAGCGCCAGCTGATGCAAAATCAGATCCACCGCCGCGACCTGACGCGCGATGAGTTCATCGACAAGGTGTGGGAATGGAAGGCAGAATCCGGCGGCGCCATCCTCAACCAGCTGAAGCGGCTCGGGGCCTCGGCCGACTGGAGCCGGGAGCGCTTCACCATGGACGAGGGCCTGTCCAAGGCCGTGCTCGAAGTGTTCGTGACGCTCTACAAGGAAGGGCTGATCTACAAGGACAAGCGCCTTGTGAACTGGGACCCAAAGCTGTTGACCGCCATCTCGGATCTCGAGGTCGAGCAGCAGGAAGTCAACGGCAACCTCTGGCACTTCCGCTATCCAGTCGAAGGCATGACCTTCGATCCGGAAAATCCGAAGACCTTCATCACCGTTGCGACGACCCGCCCGGAGACGATGCTGGGTGATACGGCTGTCGCCGTCCACCCCGACGACGAACGTTTCCGGCATCTCGTCGGCAAGAACCTCATCCTGCCGATCGTCGGCCGCAGGATTCCGGTGGTGGCGGACGAGTATTCCGATCCCGAAAAAGGCAGTGGTGCGGTCAAGATCACGCCGGCGCATGACTTCAACGACTTCGAGGTCGGCAAGCGCCACCGGCTGCCGGCGGTCAACATCCTCACCGTCAATGCGGCGGTGAGCCTCAAGGACAATGAGGACTTTCTCGCCGGACTGGAAGTGACGCCGGAGCGCCAGGCCGTATGGGACAGCCTCGACGGCCTCGACCGTTTCGACGCGCGCAAGAAGATCGTCGAGTTGATGCAGGCGGGCGGCTTTCTCGAAAAGGTCGAGCCGCATCGCCACACGGTGCCGCACGGCGACCGCGGCGGCGTGCCGATCGAGCCGTTTCTGACCGACCAGTGGTATGTCAATGCGGCGGAACTGGCCAAGCCTGCGATCGCCTCGGTGCGCGAGGGCCGTACCAATTTCGTGCCCAAAAACTGGGAAAAGACCTATTTCGACTGGATGGAAAACATCCAGCCCTGGTGCATTTCGCGCCAGCTCTGGTGGGGTCACCAGATCCCTGCCTGGTACGGGCCGGACGGGCATGTCTTTGTCGAAAAGACCGAGGAAGAGGCGCTCGGTGCCGCCGTCGAATATTATCTGGCGCTGGAAGGGCCGTGGAAGGCCTGGGTCGAGGACAAGCTTGAGAATTTCCAGCCTGGCGAGATCCTGACCCGCGACGAGGACGTGCTCGACACATGGTTCTCGTCGGCGCTGTGGCCGTTCTCGACGCTTGGCTGGCCGGACCAGACGCGGGAGCTGAAGACCTATTACCCGACCGACGTGCTGGTGACCGGTTTCGACATCATCTTCTTCTGGGTCGCCCGCATGATGATGATGGGCCTGCATTTCATGGATCAGGAGCCGTTTCATACCGTCTATGTCCATGCTCTGGTTCGCGACAAGAACGGGCAGAAGATGTCGAAGTCGAAAGGCAACGTCATCGATCCGCTCGAGCTCATCGACGAATACGGCGCCGATGCGCTGCGCTTCACCTTGACTGTGATGGCAGCGCAAGGGCGCGACGTTAAGCTCGATCCGGCCCGCATTGCCGGTTATCGCAATTTCGGCACCAAGCTGTGGAACGCGACGCGCTTCGCCGAGATGAACGAAGTGGCGCGCGACGACGATTTCTGGCTGCAGGACGCCAAGCTGGCGGTCAACCGCTGGATCTTGACGGAGCTGACGCGAGCCGCGCGGGACATAACGGACGGTATCACCTCATACCGTTTCAACGAGGCGGCGGGTGCCGCCTACCGGTTCGTCTGGAACCAGTTCTGCGACTGGTACCTGGAACTGCTGAAGCCGGTGTTCATGGGCACCGACGAGGCCGCCAAGGCCGAGAGCAGGGCATGCGTCGCCTTCGTACTCGACGAGATCTATAAGCTGCTGCATCCGATGATGCCGTTCATGACCGAGGAACTGTGGGCCGAAACCGCCGGCGAGGGCAGGCAACGGCAATCGCTGCTTTGTCATGCGGCATGGCCGTCGCCCGACTTCGAGGACGAGGCGGCCGCCGCCGACATCAACTGGCTGGTCGACCTTGTCTCCGGCATCCGCTCGGTGCGTTCGGAGATGAACGTGCCGCCGGCGGCTATCGCACCGCTCGTGGTGATCGGCGCCAACGACGCGACACACGAAAGGCTCGAGCGTCAGGGCTCGGCTATCAAGCGTCTGGCGCGGGTCGGCGACATCTCGCTCGCCGAGGCGCCACCGAGGGGATCCGCCCAGATCGTGGTCAACGAGGCGACGATCTGCCTGCCGCTCGGCAGCCTGATCGACCTTGCCGCCGAGGCAGCGCGCCTGCACAAGGAGCTTGCGAAGGTGACCGAGGAAATAGCGCGGCTCTACAAGAAGCTGTCCAACGAGAAATTCGTCGCCAACGCGCCGGAAGAGGTGGTGGAGGCCGAGCGTGAAAAACTCGCCGAATATCGCGAGGCGCAAGAGAAGCTTTCGGTGGCATTGGCGCGGGTGCGCGATGCCGGTTGATCGAACAGATTGGGCCGGCTGATCAAACAAATTGGGCCTGTTGGCCGCAATAGATTCGCCGGTCACGAATCTGCCTTCCAGACAGGCCGCCTGCCACGAAAACGGGCATTCCGCAGCGTAAATCTTGAGGCAAACTGAATGTTTTTGCCCCATTGTTGCCGTAATGTAACAATGGCTGACTGGGCACGCAAAATGCCCTGTTTTGTAGTGATTTAGGGGTTTTTCCCGAGTTTTCTCGTCGATCTGTATTGTGGCGGCCATTTTCCCGCCTCGGTAAGAAGGCCGACACCTTGTCGGAAATGCGTTCAGCCAAGGTGTACATGTACGCACGGCGAATTCGTTGTTGCGCCGTTAACCTGAATTGGTTCTAGCTTGATGCAAGGATATTTCGGGGAGGAGATTCATGTGTTATTCGCGTCTGAAAGTGCTGCTGGGCGCGGGGGCTTTTTCGCTGGCTTTGGCTGGGACGGTGCAAGCCGGGGGCTTTGACCGGGGCGGCGTCAACATCGACCAGCTGTTCGACGCGGCGCCATATTCGTTCGACGCAGGCGTCACCTATGTTTCGCCACAGCGCAAACTCAAGAATGTGCAGCGTCTCGATGGCTCGGGTTTGTCGACATCGGCGGTGGACGTTGGTGGCCATTATGCGGTGCCGCATGTCGGCATCAAAGCCAACATCTTTGAGCCCGTAGACTGTCTTGCCACCTATACGAGACCGTATGGTGCGGACGCGAATTTCGGCATGAACAACGCCTATTCGCCGACAGCGGTCAAATACGCCGTCGACACAGACGATTTCGGTCTCACCTGCGCCTATAAGGTGAACGTCGGCAAGGGCGCCATACGATTCATCGGCGGTGTCTCCTACCAGCAGGTAGACGCGTTTCTGTCCCGTCAGACACTGCTCGCCTTCGGCAATACCGGCCTCGGCGTCTTCAAGCTATCCGACGAGGCATGGGGTTGGCGTGCGGGCGCAGCCTATGAGATCCCCGAGATCGCCCTGCGCGCCAGCCTGATGTACTCGTCAAGCTACAAATATGACGGGCTGTCGGGAACCGTCGACACGACCGGCTTCAGGGGCGCCTTTCCGGCGGATCTGATTCCTGGCTCTACCGGCGTGTACCCAGTCTCGGCGTCGGCTGAGATACCTCAGGCTCTGGAATTCAAGCTGCAGAGCGGCATAGCTCCTGGCTGGCTGGCCTTTGGTTCCATCCGCTGGCAGGAGTGGAGCAAGCTAGGCGTCATTGCCATCAATGGCGTGCGCAGTCCGGTAACCGGTTTGCCCTCGCCCGTTTCATTTGACCTGCTTTATCGCGACGGCTGGACGGTCACGGGCGGTATCGGGCACAAGTTCACTGATCAATTGTCGGGCGTGGTTTCGCTGACCTGGGATCGCGGCACCTCGACGACCTCCGGCTATCAGTCGGATACCTGGGCCGTTGCCAGCGGCGTCTCCTATTCGCCGAACGACCAGGTCGAGGTCAGGCTCGGCGGTTCGATCGGTGTGCTGACGAGCGGGTCATCGACTTTCAGCGGTGTCGGCGACGTGGCAAATGCCGTTACCTATACCTACGGCAACGACCTGCTTCTCGCTGGTTCGGCTTCCGTCAAGATCAAGTTCTAACTATTAAATTTTAAACGACAAAACGGCCGGGCACTGCCCGGCCGTCGGTTGGATGCATGGCGTCCGGCATTCGGCTGGCGCAACAATTGTCCCCATGATGTTCGCTTCTGTAATTGTGACGTTTTGGCAACAGTTTCTGAACAACCCTCGCGTCGCCCGGCCGCCCGGGAACATTGCCTATTTCCCGCCATAAACCCGGCGCACCTCGAACCTGTCTCGGGACATGCGCCAAAAGGCTAGGCGAAGAGGCAGGCCGCACCGCCCGCGGCAAGGACGAGTATGGACGCCAGAGCGATCTCCAAGGCCAAGCTGCCGAGCCGCCACGTGACCGTTGGTCCCGAGCGGGCGCCGCATCGCTCCTACCTCTATGCGATGGGGCTGTCGGCGGCCGAGATCGCGCAGCCTCTGGTCGGTGTCGCCAGCTGCTGGAACGAGGCCGCGCCCTGCAACATCTCGCTGATGCGCCAGGCGCAAGTGGTCAAGAAGGGCGTGGCGGCCGCCAACGGCACGCCACGCGAATTCTGCACCATTACCGTCACCGACGGCATCGCCATGGGTCATCAGGGCATGAAGTCGTCGCTGGTGTCGCGCGAGGTCATCGCCGACTCGGTCGAGCTCACCATGCGCGGCCATTGCTACGATGCGCTGGTTGGATTGGCCGGTTGCGACAAGTCGCTGCCCGGCATGATGATGGCCATGGTGCGCCTCAACGTACCGTCGATCTTCATCTATGGCGGCTCGATACTGCCCGGCAGCTACCGTGGCCGGCAGATCACCGTGCAGGACGTGTTCGAGGCGGTCGGCCAGCATTCGGTCGGCACGATCGGCGACGCCGAACTGCTCGAGATCGAACAAGCCGCCTGTCCGTCGGCCGGCTCCTGCGGCGCCCAGTTCACCGCCAATACCATGGCCACCGTCGCTGAGGCGATCGGCCTGGCGCTGCCCTATTCCTGCGGCGCGCCGGCACCCTACGAGATGCGCGACCGCTTCAATTTCGCTTCCGGCGAAAAGATCATGGAGCTGATCGCAAGGAACATCCGCCCGCGCGACATCGTTACTATAGAAGCGTTGGAAAATGCCGCGACCGTGGTCTCGGCCACCGGTGGCTCGACCAACGCGGCGCTGCATCTGCCGGCGATCGCGCACGAGGCCGGGATAAAGTTCGATCTTTTCGACGTGGCCAAGATATTCGAGAAAACACCCTACATCGCCGACCTCAAGCCGGGCGGCAAATACGTCGCCAAGGACATGTTCGAGGCCGGCGGCATTCCGCTCTTGATGAAGACGCTGCTCGACCATGGCTATCTTCATGGCGATTGCCTGACGGTGACCGGCCGCACTTTGGCCGAAAATATGGAACATGTTTCCTGGAATGACAGCCAGGATGTGGTCCGTCCCGCCAATAGGCCGATAACCCAGACCGGCGGGGTCGTGGGCTTGAAGGGTAACCTTGCCCCCGAAGGCGCGATCGTGAAGGTCGCAGGCATGGCGGAACTCAAATTCTCGGGTCCGGCACGCTGCTTCGATTCGGAAGAGGAATGTTTCGAGGCTGTTACGCACCGTAACTATAGCGAAGGCGAGGTTCTCGTCATCCGTTACGAGGGTCCGCGCGGCGGCCCGGGCATGCGCGAAATGCTGTCGACGACGGCGGCTCTCTACGGCCAGGGCATGGGCGGCAAGGTGGCGCTCATCACCGACGGGCGTTTTTCGGGCGCAACGCGCGGTTTCTGCATCGGCCATGTCGGGCCGGAAGCGGCAGTGGGCGGCCCGATCGGGCTGCTTAGGGATGGCGACTTGATCTCGATCGATGCGGTGAACGGCACGATCGAGGTTGCATTGTCCAAAGCCGAACTGGCGGCGAGGGCAAAAGCATGGAAGGCGCGCACGACCGACTATCAGTCGGGCGCGATCTGGAAATACGCACAGACGGTCGGACCTGCCCGCGACGGCGCGGTCACCCATCCCGGCGGTGCCAAAGAAACACACTGCTATGCGGACATCTGAGTTGTTGAGGTCGTCTGTCCTTTCGGCACTGGTTGCGCTCGCCACGTTTGGCGCGACCTTGGGCGCCGTCGGCCAGGCCATGGCCTTCGACGACAAGGTGTTCGACGACAAGACCGGCGTGAAGCCGCAGTCGAGCCCGTGGGCGGTGTTCCAGTTCGGCTTTTCCGCCTACAAGAACGGCCATAAGGAGCAGGCCGCGGAAGCCTATAAATATGCCGCCGAGAACGGCCAGATCGGCGCCACCTGGAAGCTTGCGCGCATGTATGCCGAAGGCGATGGCGTGGCGCGAGACGACTACGCGGCGTTCAAGTTCTTCAGCGAGATCGTCGACCAGGATGTCGAGCCCGGTTCGCCCGAGGAAAGCTATGTTTCGGACGCGCTGGTGGCGCTTGGCGACTATCTGAGGAAGGGCATTCCCGGCAGCCCCGTCGAGGAGAACGAGGTGGCGGCCCAGGAATATTACATGCGTGCCGCCGCCAACTACCGCAATCCGAACGCCCAGTTCGAGATGGGCCAGATGTTCCTCAAGGGTGAGGGCGGCGTCAAGGCCAGCGTCAAGCAGGCCGGACGCTGGTTCCAGCTGGCGGCCGAAAAGGGCCATGCGGGCGCGCAGGCGACGCTCGGCAACCTGCTTTTCCAAAGCGGCAAGATCGTGCGGGGGCTGGCGATGATGACCGCGGCGCTCGAACGGGCCTCACCTGCCGACCAGCCATGGATCCGCGGCATGCAGGAAGAAGCGTTTGCAGCCGCCGGCGAAGCCGATCGCCGCACCGCGATATCGCTGGCCGACGACATCCTCACCAAGGGTGGCGGCGACCAGTAGGCCGGCAGAAATTCCGTTTTGAAATCAATTCTCGGTCGGTTCCGCCGGCATGCCGCTGGGCGCCGGTGTTGAGATCGGCGTGCCCTGCAGATGTGGGGCCAGCGTGTTCTCCGGGCAGCCATCCCGCTGCTTTGTCCAGGACGTGTTGTTGAGGACCATCTCGCAACGGGCGAGGTAGCTTTGGCCGGCAAGCGTCAGGCAGGCGACCCGGCCGATCTGGAATGATTTGCCGTTAGCCAGGCACTCTGCATCGGCAAAAGCCGGCGTCGCCACCGCCATCGCAAGCGCGCAGCCGATCGGGCAGAGTGCAAATCGAGTAGTCATGGGAACCCCAGCCACCATGATGATTTCTCATCAAGCGCGCGATTTGTGGCGATAAGAGGTCAACTTATCAATGTGCCGCCGGACAGCAGCTCCGGTCAGGCCGGCTGCAGCGCCAGATCGATCGCCACCGGCACGTGGTCGGAGGGTTTTTCCCAGGCGCGCACCTGTTTTTCGATCGAAGCCGAGGAAAACCAGTTGGCGGCTTCGGGCGACAGAAGCAGGTGGTCGATGCGGATGCCGTTGTTCTTCTGCCAGGCGCCGGCCTGATAGTCCCAGAACGTAAAAATGTCCGGGGCGTCGGTGACGGCACGCACGGCTTCGGTGAAGCCGAGATTCTTCAGCCGCCGGAACGCTTGCCGCGTCGCGGGCTGGAACAGTGCATCGCTTAGCCAGTTTTCCGGATACTTCGCGTCGATCGGCTCGGGAATGACATTGTAGTCGCCGGCCAGGACCAGTGGCTCTTCCAGAGCAAGCCGCTGCTCGGCCCAGCGCTCAAGTCGCGCCATCCAGGAAAGCTTGTAGGAGAACTTCTTCTCGTCGTCGATCGGGTTGCCGTTCGGCAGATAGATCGAGGCAACGCGCAAGGCGCCCTTGTCGGTCGAGAACACGCCCTCGATGAAACGCGCCTGCTCGTCGGCATCGTCGCCCGGCAAGCCGCGATTGACCTCGTCGAAACGCAGCTTCGACAGGATGGCGACGCCGTTGAAGCCTTTTTGGCCGTAAGTCTCGACATTGTAGCCGAGCGCCTCGATCTCGGCGCGGGGAAACTGCTCGTCGACCGTCTTGATCTCCTGCAGGCAGGCGATGTCGGGCGCGCTTTCCGTCAGCCAATGGGTCAAATTGCCGATGCGGGCGCGAACGCCGTTGATGTTCCAGGTGACGATTTTCATGGCGGCCTCGATAGGCTGGTGGTCCGGAGACTAGCGATCCGGTGGATGACGTTCGACAAGGCCGATCGTATTGCCTGCCGGGTCCTTTAGGAAGGCCATCCATTCGCTTTCCCCCGCCTGGCCGAACAGGCCTTCGGTGTCGCGATGGACGAGCGCCGGCGGCGCGGTGAAGGGAACACCGGCGGCCCTTGCCGAAGCGTGGAACTCGTCGAGGCCCGATATGTCGAGATAGACGGTGCCGGCAGGCAGGCCGTCGGTGAAAAGCAGGCGCACGTCACCGGCCATGATAAAGGCGATGCCCGGCGGATCGAAACGCACATGCAGGTTCATGCCGAGCACCTCGCGCCAGAACGCCAGCGTCGCATCGAGGTCGCGCCCGGCGGAAAGCGCGACCTGACGGACCGCGCCGATGTCGGGCATTTCTAGATCGAGAAGCTAGTGCCGCAGCCGCAGGAGGCGACCGCATTGGGGTTTCTGATCTGGAACGACTGGCCCATCAGATCGTCGACGAAATCGATCACCGAGCCGCCCATATAGACCAGCGACAGGTCGTCGATCAGCACGGTGGCGCCGTCCTTCTCGATGGCGACGTCGTCGTCATTGCGCCTGTCGACCAGGTCGAACTTGTAGGAGAAGCCGGAACAGCCGCCGCCCTCGACCGAAACGCGCAGCGCCGTCTTGCCGGCTTCGCTCGCCATAATCTTGGCGATCCGCCTGGCGGCGGCGTCGGTCATCTCGACTTTCATGGCGGTCTTGGCATCAGCGCCCATGGGCGTCACCTTGCTTTCGGTTTTGTATGATAGGTATGAAGCGCGACGGGGCAAGTCAACTGCGGCATACGCTATGACCAACGAGTTGGGCGACATCGGATTCGGCTATCGGCCGCGCGCGGCCTATGCCAGCGAGCCGGCGAAGTCGCGCGGGCGGCTGTTCGACGAGGTGGAAAGCCCGACGCGCACGCCGTTTCAGCGCGACCGCGACCGCATCATCCATTCGACGGCGTTCCGCCGGCTGAAGCACAAGACGCAAGTGTTCGTCGCACACGAAGGCGACCATTACCGCACGAGGCTGACGCATTCGATCGAGGTCGCGCAAATCGCACGCGCTCTGGCGCGGGCGCTGCGCGGCGACGAGGACCTGGCCGAGGCGGTGGCCCTGGTGCACGACTTCGGCCACACGCCCTTTGGCCATACCGGCGAGGACGCGCTGAATGAAAAGATGGCCGCCTGGGGCGGCTTCGACCACAATGCGCAGTCACTGCGTGTGGTGACGCGGCTGGAGCGGCGCTATGCCGAGTTCGACGGGCTGAACCTCACCTGGGAAACGCTGGAGGGGCTGGTCAAGCACAATGGCCCGCTGACCGATGCCAAGGGGAAAGGGCTGAAGGGGCCGGTGCCGCAGGCTATCCGCGACTATTCCGAACTGCACGACCTCGAGCTCGATCGCTTCGCTGGTATCGAGGCGCAGTGTGCGGCGATTGCCGACGACATCGCCTACAACACCCACGACATCGATGACGGCTTGAGGGCAGGGCTGTTGAGGCTGGATATGCTGGAGGGCGTCTCGCTGCCGGGGTCGATCCTCAAGGGCGTGCGTCAGCGCTATCCGGCGCTCGATGACGTACGCACCGGCCACGAGCTGATGCGCCGGCAGATCACCATCATGGTCGAGGACGTGATCGTCTCGACGACAGCCAATCTGGCGCGCATCAAGCCCGGCAGCGCCGAAGCGGTAAGGGCGGCCGGCGAGCCGATGGTGAGCTTCTCCGCCGAGACGGCCGTATTGGAAAAGGAGCTGAAGGCCTTTCTCTACAAGCACCTCTACCGGCACGCGGAGGTCATGCGGGTGCGCGCCGATGCCGACCAGATCGTCAGGGACCTGTTCGACGTCTATTTCGCCGATCCGCGCGCCATGCCGGATGGCTGGCGCGAAGGGCTCGACCGGGCAGAGGACCGCGTCAAGGCGCGCAGTGTTGCCGATTTCCTGGCCGGCATGACGGACACTTATGCACTCAAGGAACACAGGCGTTTGTTTGACCATACGCCGGATTTGAGCTAGGGCGGGCGCGATTTTGCCGGCCAACGAGCCGGATCCCTGCAAAACCGTCAGAGCCACAGCAATGAACATCTTCGCCGATTTCAACGCGCGAATCATAAAGGCCGTCGAAGCGCTTGATTTGAAAGACAAGGATGGCGTGTCGCCGGACCTGTCGCGCATCGCCGTCGAGCCGCCGCGCGATGCCAGCCATGGCGATCTCGCGACCAACGCAGCCATGGTGTTGGCCAAGCCGACCGGCCAGAACCCGCGTGCGCTGGCCGAAAGGCTGGCCGAGGCGCTGCGCGCCGACGAGGATATCGCGGCCGCCGAGATCGCCGGCCCGGGCTTCGTCAATCTCAGGCTCAAGGACGGCTTCTGGCAGGCGCATCTGACGGCGCTGCTCGGCGAAGGCCGCAATTACGGCCGCTCGACTATCGGCGGCGGCAAGAAAACCAATGTCGAATATGTCTCGGCCAACCCGACCGGCCCGATGCATGTCGGCCATTGCCGGGGTGCTGTGGTCGGCGACGCGCTGGCCAATCTGATGGCCTTCGCCGGTTACGACGTGACCAAGGAATACGTCATCAACGATGCCGGTTCCCAGATCGACGTGCTCGGACGCTCAGTCATGCTGCGCTACCGCGAAGCGCTCGGCGATGAGATCGGCGACATTCCGGCCGGGCTTTATCCAGGCGACTATCTGATCCCCGTTGGTCAGGCGCTGGCCAGCGAATTCGGCCGCTCCCTGCTGCAGATGCCGGACGAGGAGGCGCTTGCCATCGTCAAGGACAGGACGATCGATGCGATGATGGCGATGATCCGTGAGGATCTGGCGCTGCTCAACGTGCATCACGACGTCTTCTTCTCCGAGCGGACGCTGCATGCGAACAACGCCCGCAAGATACGCTCGGCGATCAGCGACCTGACGCTGAAGGGCCACATCTACAAGGGCAAGCTGCCGCCGCCCAAGGGCGAGAAGCCGGACGACTGGGAGGACCGCGAGCAGACGCTGTTCCGTTCGACCGCGGTCGGCGATGACATGGACCGGGCGCTGGTCAAGTCGGACGGCACCTTCACCTATTTCGCCGCCGATGTCGCCTACCTCAAGGACAAGGTCGATCGCGGCTTCGTCGATCTGATCTATGTGCTTGGCGCCGATCATGGCGGCTACGTGAAGCGGCTGGAAGCGCTTGCCCGGGCGATTGCCGGCGACGAGGTCAAGCTTACCGTGCTGCTTTGCCAGCTGGTGAGGCTGTTTCGCGCCGGCGAGCCGGTACGTATGTCGAAGCGGTCGGGCGAGTTCGTGACCTTGCGCGAAGTGGTGGAGGAGGTCGGCCGCGACCCGATCCGCTTCATGATGCTCTACCGCAAGAACGACGCGCCGCTCGACTTCGACTTCGCCAAGGTAACCGAGCAGTCGAAGGACAATCCGGTGTTCTACGTGCAGTATGCCTCGGCGCGCTGCCATTCGGTATTCCGGCAGGCGAGCGAGCAATTGGGCGAGGCCATGTTCGACCGCAACCAGCTGGCCGCCGAAGTGGCTTTGCTGACCGATGAGGGGGAGATCGGCCTGATCAGGAAGCTCGCCGAATATCCTCGGCTGATCGAAGCCGCGGCGCTCGCGCTCGAGCCCCACCGGCTGGCATTTTACCTCTACGAACTCGCTTCCAGCTTCCACGGACACTGGAACCGGGGCACCGATAGTCCCGACTTACGTTTTGTTAAGGTTAACGACCGACAATTGACGCATGCCAGACTAGGGCTGGTGCAGGCTGTTTCGGACGTTTTGACGTCCGGCCTGACGCTGATCGGAGCCAATGCGCCCACCGAAATGCGTTAGGTTTGAGTAAAAAACCTGTCACCTTTTGCCCACATTGCGCTGGTAAGGGCCAACCCTACGCGACGTCCATGGCGTCCGAATGAGTGCGAGTTCGGGAACAATAATGGCAGACAGAACCCAGCTGAGAGCAGCCGACCACAACGACATCGCCAACGATGATCCGTTCGCGGAACTGACCAGGATCATGGGGTTCGACCCGCGCCAGCCGGTCAAACCGCAAACGCCGGCACAGCCGAAAACCGCTGCCGCCGAACCGTCGGTGGACGAGGGCGATTTCGAGATCGATCTCGAGAAGGAGTTGATGGGCGAATTCGGCGCCGACGCCAATGACAATGCTTCCCCTGCCAAGCTTCGCGAGCCGACACCCGAACCGGGCGCCGCCGACGAAATGGAGGACGCGCTTGCTGCCTCGTTCGAACAGGATTTCGCGTTCGAGGACAATGCGGCGGATGATGCTGCTCCTGTTGCGGCCGCTCCTGTTGCCGCCGACGAAATTGCCTCCGCCCCCGAAAGGGCGTTTGCTCCCGCTGTCGAGCCGGAGCTCGACGACGAGTTCGATAACGCCGTCGCCGGCTCGCTCGAAGACGTGTCGCCGTTCGAGGGCGACCTTTCGAGTGACGACGAACTTGCCGCCTCGCTCGACCAGGATTTTCGGCACGACGACGATGTGACGGCCAAGATCGCGGTGACCGGCGAGGATGAACCCAGGGCCGCAGCCGAGGCGATCGAGCCGGTCGACGAGCCCGCCTTCGACGATGAGTTCGACAACGCCGTGGCAAGTTCGCTCGAAGACGAGCTGATGCTCGAAGAGCATGAGCCGATGGAGCAGACCGTCGCCGTTGAAACCGCCGCGCAAGCGGCCGCGCCCGCCTTCGACGATGAGTTCGACAACGCCGTGGCAAGTTCGCTCGAAGACGAGCCGATGCTCGAAGAGCATGAGCCGATGGAGCAGACCGTCGCCGTTGAAACCGCCGCGCAAGCGGCCGCGCCTGCGTTCGATGACGAGTTCGACGATGCCGTGGCAAGTTCGCTCGAAGACGAGCTGATGTTCGACGAGCATGAGCCGGCGGAAAACGTCGCCGCCCCGGCATCGCCGGTTGAGGCGGTTTCGGCCGATGAGGATCTTGCCGGCCATTTCGATGATGCCATGGCCGATGTCGACATGGACTTCGACGTTCGCCCGAACGAGCCTGCCGAAATCGAAGAACCAGAATTTATCGAAGAGCAGTCGATCGAAGAGCCAGAGGCCGCCCGGCTTTCCGGCACGGCCGCTGAAGCGGCGTTCGACGACGATTTCGATCTGAGCTTCGACGATGCGCCTGCCGAGGAAGCCGAAGAGCCCGTGGCGCAGGTTGCGGCCGAACCAGCGGCGCCGGCCGCTGTCGTCCCGACGGCCCCAGTGGCTGAGGAACGCAGCCTGGAAGACGAACTGAACGCGCTGCTCGGTGCGATGAGCACACGGCCGGCACAAGTGGTCAACGAACCTCAGACAAGCCCGCAGACTGCCCAGAAGCCCGTGATGGCTGTTCAGCAGCCTATCGCGCCGGTAATTCAGAAGCCAGCAGTGGCCGCTGAACAGCCAATGGCGGCGGTCAAAGACGTCGCCAACGAGCCGGTGCATGCTGTCGACGAGCTGGATTGGGAACTCGACGAGCACGAGCCCGCTGAGCCGCAGCAGTCCAGTGCCGCCAATGACGCCGATCTTGGCAGTGTCCTCCTCGATGAGCTTGAAGGCGAGGATTTCGGTGTTGAAGTCGCTGCCGGCCCCGCGGATGATCTCGACAGCGATGCGCTCGATGCCGACTTCGCCAGGAATATCGGCCTGGATCATGACTCGGCCGACAAGAGTGCGGCAGCTGCTGCCGAAGAAGACCCGCTCGATGCGCTGAACTGGCTGACGACACGCGCCACACCGCCCGAGCCGGCCCGCTCGTGGAGCCGCGTGACACCGGTCGCACAGCCTCAGCCCGCTTTTGCAAGCCAGCCGGTAGCTTCAGCGCGTCCGGCACCACCGCCGCAGCCGGCCGCAACGCCGTCCTATCGGGCCGCACCGGTCGAAGAGAGGCCATCCTATGAAGATCGGCCCGCCTACACGGAAGCTGCACCAACCTCGCATCAACAGCCTTCCGCCTATGACGAGATGCCCGATGTCGAGACGGTCGACGTGCCCGAGCGCGTCGTGGCGCTGGCGGACGATCTCGACATTCCGGAGCTCAACTTCGACGATGACGAGCCGGTGGCGCCCGCCTACGACGATCTCGATGCCGATTTTGCCAGCCTTCTCACCGAAATGAATGCAACTGACATAGCGCCTGCCCCGGTGCGCAGTGCTGGCTATGACGATGAATACGATGCCGGCTTCGTGTCTGGCTATAAGCAAGATCGTAGCGAGACGCGCGCCTATGGCGCCAAGCCTGCGGAAGCCCCCGTCAGCGCGGCGGCTGCTTCCTATGCCGATGCAGCGGACGGATTCGATCTGGGCCCATCGCCTGGCGGCCAGCCGGTTTCGCAAGCCGACGATTTCACCTTCGATGAGCTCGACTACGATCCCGAACTGGACGAGGAGATGTCGGTTCCGGGCCTTGCCGAACGCGGAGCCGAAAGGCAGCCGCGCAGGCGCGGGCTGCTGATAGGAGCGGTGGTCGGCGCCGTGGCGATCGCCGGCGGCCTTGGCGCCTTTGCGTTGACCCTCGGCGGCAAGGGCGGCGGCGATGCGCCGGTTATCGTCAAGGCCGACAACAGGCCGATCAAGATCAAGCCGGAAAATCCAGGCGGCACCGTAGTGCCGAACCAGGACAACAAGGTCTATGACGCTGTGGTCAAGGGCGCCAAGCCCGCCGAGCCGGTTCAGCAGAAGCTGGTCACCAACACCGAAGAGCCCGTGGACCTGAAGGCCAACGAACCGGAGAGCCGCGTCGTCGATCTTTCGCCCAATGACCCCGATGCCGCAGACGATATCGACGCGCCCGGCGCCGTGGCGTCCGACACCGACGGGTCTGGCACCAATGCGCCCGGCACTAACGCGCCTGACTCCAGCGCGCTTGGCGCCAGTGCGGCTGGCGCTACCGAAACCGCCGCCGCACCGGCGCCCAAGTCCGAGGATCGCATCGCGCAGGTTCTGCAGGAGGCCGAGAAGGGTGCAACCCCCGAGATCGTCGCCGTTGCGCCGCGCAAGGTACGGACCATGGTCGTGAAACCTGACGGCTCGCTGGTGGCGCGCGAGGATCCGGCGCCCGCCGCCCCGCAGATGGCTGCTGCCGAGCCGGCCGATCCGGCGCCGCAGCACGTGGCTCCGTCGGCCCAGGCCGACGCCGCGGCGCAGACCGGCACCGTGCCCCTGATCGACCAAATGACAAGTGATCCGAAGATTGGCAACCAGCCGAGTGGCGACCAGGCGAGCGGCGATCAGGCCGAAACCTCCAAGCTGCAGCCGGCGCCCAAGCCCGACACAAAGGCTGAAGCCAAGGCCCAGGCGTCAGCCAGCAAGCAGTCCTCCAGCACCCCGGCCACGGTTCCGGTGGCGCCGCAGCGTCCGTCCGACCAACCCGTCGATGTGGTTGGCGAGGTCAAGCCCGATCAGGTCGCTTCCATCGATCCGGCCGCGGCCAGGGCTGGTTCGTGGTCGATACAGATCGCTTCGCAGCCGACAGTCGAAAGCGCCCAGGCGACTTACCAGGATCTGCAGCGCCGCTATGGCAGCGTGCTTTCCGGCCGCACACCCAACATCGTCAAGGCCGAGATCGCCGGCAAGGGCACCTTCTACCGCGTCCGCGTTCCGGCGCAGTCTCGCAACGAGGCGATCAAACTGTGCACCAGCTACAAGGCTGCCGGCGGCAATTGCTTCGTGTCCCACTAGGCACCAAAACCTCTCGAAAAGCCGGCGTCCGCGCCGGCTTTTTTGCGTGAACGGAAACCTCTGAAGGCAATTGCGGGCGATTCCCTTTGTCGGCGCGAAGCTCTAAACTGTTCCGCATGACCGAATCAAAATCCATGATCCTCGGCTGCGCCGGGAAATCACTGACCCGCGACGAGATCCGTTTCTATCGCAACGAATGCCCGTGGGGCTTCATCCTGTTTGCGCGCAATATTGGCGAGACCGAGCAGATCCGCGATCTGGTCGCCGCGATGCGCGACTGCGTCGGGCGTGCGGATGCGCCGGTGTTCATCGACCAGGAGGGCGGCCGGGTGCAGCGCCTGCGGCCGCCGCTGGCGCCGAACTATCCGGCTGCCGGTGCACTCGGCGCCTTGTGGCGCGACGACCATGACGCCGGCACCCGTGCCGCATGGCTGATGGCGCGGCTGCATGCCTTCGACCTGCTGCGCTACGGCATCACGGCGGATTGCCTGCCGGTGCTCGATGTGCCGATCGAGGGCGCCAGCGACGTCATCGGCGCGCGCGCCTATGGCAAGGAGCCGCGCGCCGTCATCGAATTGGGTCGCGCCGCGGCGGAAGGCCTGATGGCGGGCGGCGTGCTGCCGGTGATGAAGCATATTCCCGGTCATGGAAGGGCCTTCGCCGATACGCATTTCGAACTGCCGACCGTCGACGCCTCGATCGGCGACTTGCAGCGGCATGATTTTGCCCCGTTCAGGGAGCTCAACCATTTGCCGATGGCGATGACGGCGCATGTCGTCTATAGCGCGATCGACCCGAAGAACCCGGCCACCACGTCCGGCAAGGTCATCGAAGAGATCATCCGCGACGAAATCGGCTTCGACGGCCTGTTGATGAGCGACGACACCTCGATGAAGGCACTTTCTGGGGATTTCCCGTCAAAGGCGGCGGCGATCCTTGCGGCGGGCTGCGATCTGGTCCTTCACTGCAACGGCGTGTTCGAGGAGATGGCCGGCATTGCATCGCGCACGACCGGGCTTGAAGGCAAGTCGTTTGAGCGCGCGGAGCGGGCGCTGACCTATATCAGGAACCGCGACGTGGCGGACGAGACCGAGATTCGGGCCGAATTTGCCAGTTATTTCGACGCGGTGGCCTAGCATCAAAGGAAGCGAAGTGGCGGAAACATTGGACCTGAAGGCCGGCAAGGCCGCACCGATGGACCGCTTGTGGGCCGAGAACGACGATTCCCGGCTGACCGGCGATCCGGCGTTGGTCGTCGATGTGGCCGGCTTCGAAGGTCCTCTCGATCTTCTGCTGCATCTTGCCCGCAATCAGAAGGTCGACCTGTCGCGCATCTCGATCCTGGCGCTGGCCGAACAGTATCTGGCGTTCGTCGAGAAGGTGAGGGCGCTGAGGCTGGAGCTTGCCGCCGACTACCTGGTGATGGCGGCATGGCTGGCCTTCCTCAAGTCGAAGCTCCTGATCCCCAAGCAGCCCGGCGACGAAGGCGAAAGCGGCGAGGAACTGGCGGCGGTGCTGCAGTTCCGGCTGAAGCGGCTGGAGGCGATGCGCGACGCGGCGGCACGGCTGGTCAACCGCAACCGGCTTGGACGAGACGTGTTTGCACGCGGCATGCCGGAGATGGTCATCGTCGAGAAGCGCAATGCCTATTCGGCCTCGCTCTACGACCTGTTGACCGCCTATGCCCAGCAGCGCCAGAAGCAGGCGATCACCAATGTGACGATCGCCAGGCGCGGCGTGTGGTCGCTCAAGGATGCGCGCGACGTGCTGACCAGGCTGATCGGGTCGCTGCGCGACTGGACGGCGCTCGACAGTTTCCTGGTCGAATATCTGGCCGGCCCGGAAGAGCGGCGCACCGCGGTTGCCAGCTCGTTTGCGGCGACGCTGGAACTGGTGCGCGAAGGCAAGATGGAGATGCGGCAGGACCAGGTGTTCGCGCCGCTTTATCTGCGCGGCCGCGCCCAGGCCATCAAGATAGTCGAGGTAGCACCATGAGCGAACGCGCCAACGCTTCGGTCATTCCGTTCAAGGTCGACGACGACGCCGAACAAGGCGCGGTCGCCGAAAACCCGGCACAAAATCAGGGGCAGAATTTGTCGCGGAATCCTGGCGAGCGGCTGCATATGGCGGAGGCCGTACGGATGGCCGAGGCGATCGTATTCGCCAGCGCCGAGCCGGTCAGCGAAAAACAGCTCACTTCGCGACTGCCCGACGGCATCAACATTGCCGCGGCAATGGCCGAACTGCAGCAGATCTATGCGCGGCGCGGCGTCAATCTGGTGCGCGTCGGCGATGCCTGGGCGTTTCGCACCGCCGGCGACCTCGCCTTCCTGATGAGCCGTGACACGGTGCAGCAGCGCAAACTGTCCCGCGCTGCCCTCGAAGTGCTGGCGATCATCGCCTACCACCAGCCGGTAACGCGCGCCGAGATCGAGGACATCCGCGGCGTCGAGACGTCAAAGGGAACGCTCGACACGCTGATGGAGACCGAATGGGTGAGGATGCGCGGCCGGCGCCGCACGCCCGGCCGTCCCGTCACCTACGGCACGACCGACATTTTCCTCGACCATTTCGCACTGGAGGAGATCCGCGATCTCCCCGGCATGGAGGAATTGAAGGGTGCCGGGCTGCTGTCCGGCCGCATGCCGTCGAATTTCTCGGTGCCGCTGCCGCCGGCCGACCCCGATGCGCTCACCGACGACGAGGATCCGCTGACCGACATCGACCTCGAGGAACTCGGCCTTTTGACCCCGCGCGTCACGGAAGATTGACCCGAGCGCCATCTTAAAGCCATAGGCAGGGCGGAACTGCGCCGATTGGTAGCGGGCTGCTGTGCCGAAAGTGCGTGACATCTGCCACTCATTCATGAACTCTGTCGCAGTTCTGTTTGAATCCGAACCCGAAAGCGCATAGATCAGCGTCTGGGAAACCGTTCGAGAGAGATTTGCTATGGGTTCATTTTCGATTTGGCACTGGATGATCGTTCTGGTGATCGTGCTGCTGGTCTTCGGCCGCGGCAAGATCCCTGAGTTGATGGGCGACATGGCCAAGGGCATCAAGAGCTTCAAGAAGGGCATGGCCGACGACGACACTGCTGAGGACAAGCGTACCGTCGAACACCGTTCCGACGAAACCGTTTCGGTACCGAAGGAAAAGGCCAGCAAAGGCTGAGCCCCAACACTTTAGTCGGAACGTATAGCCATGTTCGAAGTCGGCTGGACCGAGATGCTGGTGATCGCGATCGTCATGATCGTGGTCGTCGGGCCCAAGGATTTGCCCAACATGCTGCGCACCTTCGGCCGCACAACGGCGAAGCTGCGCGCCATGGCCTCCGATTTCCAGCGGCAGTTCAACGACGCACTGAAGGAAGCCGAGCTCGACGACGTCAAGAAGTCGGTCGATTCGCTGAGAAGCCTCAATCCGGCGGCCGAGATCAGGAAACAGCTCAATCCATTCGAGCAGGCGGCCGCTGACGTCCGTTCCGGCGTCGATGCCGTGATGAAACCCAAGCCGGTCGTCGATCCCGCCACTTCGACAGAACAGGCAGCCGAGCCGCTGAAGAACGGCGCAACGACGATGCCGGGCGTCAGTCCGCCGGAGCCGACGCCGGCCACGCCGATCTTTCCGGCGATGACGGACGAGTCCGTCGTGGCACCGGCAGTGCAGGCGCAAACGACTGCAGCGGCCGTGCCGCAAAAAGCATCGGCGGCAAAGAAGAAGCCGGCGTCTGGGAAAGCAGCGGCTGCCGTGCCGGCCAAGCCGGCAAAGACCGCTGCGCCAAAGGCCGCCACGAAAGCTGAGCCGAAAGCTCAATCGGCAGCAACGAAGAAGCCGGCCGCCAGGAAAACGGCGGGAGCCGCAAAGTGAGCACTTCGGATAAGGAAAAGGACGAAATCGAGAAATCGTCGGCTCCGCTGATGGAGCATCTGATCGAGTTGCGCCGGCGGCTGATGTGGTCGATCGGCGGTTTCTTCGTCGCTTTTCTTGTGTGCTTCTTCTTCGCCAAGAAGCTGTTCAACCTGCTGGTCATTCCGTTCAGATGGGCTACGCAATGGGCCGGGCTCGACCCGCACAAGGTCGAGCTGATCTATACGGCACCGCAGGAATTCTTCTTTACCCAGGTCAAGCTCGCCATGTTTGGCGGCATGGTCATCGCCTTTCCGCTGATCGCCACGCAGATCTACAAATTCATCGCGCCCGGCCTCTACAAGAACGAGCGCAATGCCTTCCTGCCGTTCCTGATCGCCTCGCCGATCCTGTTCCTGATGGGCGCGTCGCTGGTCTATTTCTTCTTCACGCCGATGGTGATGTGGTTCTTCCTCGCCATGCAGCAGACCGGCACCAACGACCAGGTGCAGATTTCGCTGCTGCCGAAAGTGTCCGAATATCTCAGCCTGATCATGACGCTGATCTTCTCCTTCGGCCTGGTGTTCCAGTTGCCGGTGGTGACCAGCCTGATGACGCGGGTCGGTATGCTGTCGTCCCAGGGCCTGGCCGAGAAGCGCAAATGGGCGATCGTCATCGCCTTTGTGGTGGCGGCGGTGCTGACGCCACCCGACCCAATGAGCCAGATCGGCCTCGCCATTCCGACGATCCTTCTCTACGAGGTCTCGATCTGGTCGGCCCGGCTGATCGAGCGCAGCAAGGAGCGCGACCGTGTGGCCCGCGAAAAGCAGGACGCCACGGAAGAGGTGGCCGAAAAGCCGGCGGACGCGTCTTCGACGTAGCGATTGAGGCGGGCAGCTTTCGAAATCCGCGGGACAGCGCTCCCTCTGTCTTGCGCTCGACCTCTCAAGACCTGGGTGCCCCCCCCCCGCGCGGGGGGGTAGCGGGGGCCGCGACGCGCCCGGAGAGGGGTCTTTCGTAGGGCGCGGTTTCCCCTCTCCGTCTCGGCTTCGCCGAGCCACCTCTCCCCACTTCGTGGGGCGAGGAACCCAAGCTGGAATTAGGCCACGATTCTTCGCTGAAGGAGCAACTTTGTTCTTGCTTTGTGCCGGCAGCTATGCTATTAATTTGGGTATGGTGCCAATTGGCTCCAAAAACCCGCCTCCCGAGGCGGGTTTTTGTTTCCAGGGTTCTTTCGATCGAACGTTGCGCGTGCTGCCTACCTGAGGTCGGCGCGAAGGAACTCTGCCTTGACGTCTTGTATCGATGCGGTTTACGCCCTCTGGTCTTTGTTTTGGGCATTTGCTTGCCCCGAAACCGCCGTGCCGAGGACGAACAGACCATGCTTGACATCAAATGGATTCGCGACAACCCGAAGGCCCTTGTCGAAGCGCTCCAGAAGCGCTCGTGGTCGGCCGGGGAGGCGCAGTCCACGGTCGACGACCTGATCGCCGCGGATGAGGCGCGGCGCGAGCATCTGACCGAGCTGCAGATCAGGCAGGAACGCCGCAATGCCGCGTCGAAGGAGATCGGCAATGCCATGCGTTCGGGCGATGCCGCCCTTGCCGAAAGGCTGAAGGCAGAGGTCGGCGAGATCAAGGCCTTCATCCAGAATGGCGAGGCGCACGAGCGCGAGGTCGACAAGGCGCTGAACGATGCGCTGGCGGTTCTGCCCAATGTGCCGTTCGACGACGTACCGGTTGGCAAGGACGAGCACGACAATGTCGTCAAGCGCGTCGTCGGCAAGGCGCCGACCCGCCCGAACTGGGTGAAGGAGCATTTCGAGATCGGCGAAGCGCTCGGCATGATGGATTTCGAGCGTGCCGCAAGGCTTTCGGGTTCGCGCTTCACGGTGCTCAAGAACCAGCTGGCGCGGATGGAGCGCGCGCTCGGCCAGTTCATGCTCGACCTGCACACGACCGAGCACGGCTACGAGGAGATCGTCCCGCCGCTGATGGTGCGCGACGAGGCAATGTTCGGCACCGGACAATTGCCGAAATTTGAGGACGATTTGTTTGCTACAGCAAGAAATCTGACTTCGATTGAAAAGGTTGTACGAGCGCTTGCTTCAGCACAAGACGCGGGCTCACCAGATGTCGACGGTCGCTCTGCGCGACAACGAATTGTGGATGCTCTGGTGGGGCAGCCGGAAGAGACGTTCGTCTCGGCATCTATACAACGCCTTTGGCTCATCCCAACGGCCGAAGTGCCGCTGACAAATCTCGTGCGCGAGGAAATCACGCCGCACGAAAAACTGCCGCTGCGCTATACCGCGCTGACGCCGTGCTTCCGTTCGGAAGCGGGCTCGGCCGGCCGCGACACGCGCGGCATGCTGCGTCAGCACCAGTTCTACAAGGTCGAGCTGGTGTCGATCACCGACCAGGAATCGTCGCTTGCCGAGCACGAGCGGATGACCGAATGCGCCGAGGAGGTGCTGAAGCGGCTCGGCCTGCCGTTCCGCACCGTGACGCTGTGCACCGGCGACATGGGCTTTGGCGCGCGCAAGACCTACGACATCGAGGTCTGGCTGCCCGGCCAGAATGCCTATCGCGAGATCTCGTCGTGCTCGGTATGCGGCGATTTCCAGGCGCGGCGCATGGACGCCCGCTACAAGGACAAGGACGGCAAGGGCAATCGCTTCGTCCACACGCTGAACGGCTCCGGCACTGCCGTCGGCCGCGCTCTTATCGCAGTCATCGAAAATTACCAGAATGAGGATGGCAGCGTAACCATTCCTGAAGCGCTTCGGCCTTACATGGGCGGCCTCGCAAAGATCGAATCATCGAAGTGACAAGATTGTCGGCCCCGCGTTCCTTCGCGCCCCCCTCTGTCCTGCCGGACATCTCCCCCTCAAGGGGGGAGATTGGACATCGCAGCGACCTTCGCCAATTGCCAGTGGTGCAGGGAAAGCGCCGAGGGGGCGGCCAGCCGATCTCCCCCCAAGTGGGGGAGATGTCCGGCAGGACAGAGGGGGGCGCCGTACAGAACTGCCGTCAATCTGAACATCCAAAGGCGGTCTCATGCGTATCCTCCTGACCAACGACGACGGCATCCATGCCGAGGGTCTTGCATCGCTCGAACGCATCGCCCGCACGCTGTCGGACGACGTCTGGGTGGTGGCGCCGGAACAGGACCAGTCCGGCTATGCGCATTCGCTGTCGATCTCGGAGCCGCTGCGCCTCAGGAAAATCGGCGAAAAGCACTTTGCCGTGCGCGGCACGCCGACCGACTGCGTCATCATGGGCGTGAAGAAGATCCTGCCTGAAGCACCCGACCTGATCCTGTCCGGCGTCAACTCCGGCGCCAACATTGCCGACGACGTCACCTATTCTGGCACCGTCGCCGGTGCCATGGAAGGCGCGCTGCTCGGCGTGCGCTCGATCGCCATCAGCCAGGCCTATTCCTATGTCGGCGAGGATCGCGTCGTTCCCTACGAGACCACCGAAGCGCTGGCGCCGGCGCTGCTCGAAAAACTTGTCGCCATGCCGTTGCCGGACGGCGTGCTGCTCAACGTCAACTTTCCGAATTGCCCACCCGAAGAGATCGCCGGCACGGTCGTTACCTCGCAGGGCAAGCTCGTCCACAGCCTGTGGGTCGACGAGCGCCGCGACGGCCGCGGCCTGCCTTACTATTGGCTGCGCTTCGGCCGCGAGCCGGTCGAGGGCAAGCAAGGCACCGACCTCCATGCCTTGCGCAATCGGTTGGTGTCGGTGACGCCGCTGCAGCTCGATCTCACCGCGCATGAAATCCGCGATCAACTGGCCAAGGCGCTCGCATGAACTTGAACCACGCTCCAGCGGTCGACGACCGCGAAGGTTTTGCCGCCTTCCTGCTTCGCCTGCGCGGCAGGGGCACGGTGCCGAAGGCGCTGATCGCCGCCTTTGAGGCGACGCCGCGGCGCGGTTTTCTGTCGGCCCACTTCCATTCGATCGCCTGGTCGGACCGCATGCTGCCGATCGAATGCGGCGAGGCCATCGAAGGCGCCGACCTGCAGGCGGCGGTGATCGCTGCACTTGCCATCGAGCCGGGCAATCGCGTGCTCGAGATCGGCACCGGGTCCGGCTACACGGCGGCGGTGATGTCGCGGCTTGCCGCTCGGATCGTCACCATCGACCGTTACAAGACGCTGGCCGAACAGGCCCGGCAGCGCCTCGAGGCACTCGCCATCGGCAATGTCATCGTGCGCCAGGCGGACGGTTCGAACGGGCTGGCCAATGAAGCGCCGTTTGACCGCATCGTCGCCTGGGCGGCGTTCGACAGCCTGCCGCGCTTCCTGCTCGACCAATTGTCGAGCGGCGGCATCGTCATCGCGCCGATCGGACCCGACGAAGGCGAGCAGGTGCTGGCCAAGCTGACCAAGGTCGGCAGCCGCTTCGAACGCGAGGATATCGGCCTGGTGCGCCTGCAGCCGATCCTGCACGGCGTCGCCGCGGTCATCTGACTTAAAAATTTTAAGAAAATTTGCGTCGGACTCTAGAGGTTTAACCGACCGGTAACATTAACGCGCTTTAATCACGCTCAGTTGTACCGGGTCTGTGCGGGTTAGTGCGATGCAATTCAGTGTTTTGAAGGCAAACGGACGCAATCTGGCGCGTGGCTGCGCCGTCCTCATGATCGCAGGCGCTGCGACGGGGTGTAGTTCCCAAGTGGCGCGGTTCAACAGCGTCGACGACGTGTTCACCGCCTCGACCAACAACCAGCGCGCCATCATCGACAAGCAGGATGCTGCCCAGCCTTATCCGGGCGATGTTGCGGCCGCCCCGATCGACGGCAGCCACACCCAGTCGGTCAGCCGCTCAAGCCTCGAACCGGTTACGGCACAGCAACTGCCGCCGCCGGCTCCCGCCCTGGCCCCTCCCGCCCGCCCGGTGCGTACCGCTGCCGCGCCGGCCCTGGCGCCTGCCGCTCCTCATGTCGACAGGACGGCAACCGGCACCGTTGCTCCGGCGGCAAGGCCGTTCAAGAACGCCGAGCCCGACGCGCCGCGCATGGCGACGGCCGCCGGCGCACCGCATGCAACCGAGATCATCGTCAAGGATGGCGAGACCATTTCCGGCCTGTCGCGGCGCTACGGCGTGCCGGCGGATGCCATCATGAAAGTCAACGGGCTGAGCGCAACCAAAGGGCTGAAGACCGGCCAGAAGCTCGTCATCCCGGCCTATGCTTACTCGAGCAACGGAGCCGCGCCGAAAGTCGCCGACGCCAAGCCCGCGAACGGCACCAGGCACGACCAGCCGGCCGACGCGCCGGAGAAGGTGGCCGTGCTGCCGCAGCAGCCGAAGCTCAGGGAAGGCAAGTCTGCCGCGCAGGTGGATGCCTCGGCCGCCGCAAGCCAGCCGAAGGATGGAAAGACTGCGCTCAAAACAGCCTCGTCGATGGCCAAGCCGGCCGGTGCCGGCGGCACTTACACGGTACAGCAAGGCGATACGCTGTCCGCCATCGCCAGAAAGACCGGCGTCGGCGTCGTTGCGCTGAAACAGGCGAACGGCATGCAGGACGGGCTGCTCAAGATCGGCCAGACCCTGAAAGTGCCGGCCGGCGGAACCGCTGTTGTCGCCGGCGCGAAGCCGGCAAAGGTCGATCCGGTGACGACGGCCACCACTCAGCCACCGGCCAAGACAACGCCGACGCAGACGCTCGCCTCCTACACGCCGCCAAAGAAGGATGCGAAAGTCATCCAGCAGGCCGAGGACGACGATGCGGTGGCGCCTGATGCAACCGGCATCGGCAAGATGCGCTGGCCGGTGCGCGGCCGCGTGATTTCAAGCTTCGGCGGCGGCAAGGACGGCGTCGACATCGCCGTGCCTGAGGGGACGCCGGTCAAGGCAGCCGAAAATGGCGTCGTCATCTATGCCGGCGACGGCCTCAAGGAATTCGGCAACACGGTGCTGGTGCGTCACGAAAACGGTCTGGTCACCGTCTACGGCCATGCCAGCTCGATCGAGGTGCAGCGCGGCCAAAAGGTCAAGCGCGGGCAGGAAATCGCCCTGTCCGGCATGAGCGGCACCACCGACTCGCCGAAACTGCATTTCGAAGTTCGCAAGAACTCGGCGCCGGTCGATCCGTCAGGCTATCTCGAATAGAGAAAAAGCGACTTGCGGGCCGCCTGACCTTCAGCCCGCCGAAGAAGTCCGCTCCGCAAGGTGCGGGCTTCTTCTGTTGCTTTTCTGGACCATGATCTAGTCCGAAACCGGGCTCCTTTTTTGCTACGCTGACCTTCGGTTCGGGATCATGGTCTAGTCCTTGAGCGACTTGCCGAGCCGGCCTGCCAGATCCTGGGTGAATTGCCAAGCGACGCGGCCCGAACGGCTGCCGCGCGTCGTCGCCCATTCCAGCGCCTCGGCGCGCAGCGTCTCGGGATCGATGGCGAGATCGTGATGGCGGACATAACCATCGATCATGTCGAGATATTCGTCCTGCGAGCATTTGTGGAAGCCAAGCCACAGACCGAAGCGGTCCGACAGCGAAACCTTTTCCTCGACCGCTTCCGACGGGTTGATCGCGGTCGAGCGCTCATTGTCGATCATGTCGCGCGGCAACAGATGTCGCCGGTTCGAGGT
The DNA here is from genome assembly GCF_040321675.1 of Mesorhizobium sp. M0296. Lineage (NCBI taxonomy): Bacteria > Pseudomonadati > Pseudomonadota > Alphaproteobacteria > Hyphomicrobiales > Phyllobacteriaceae > Mesorhizobium > Mesorhizobium sp. M0296. The sequence goes on along the minus strand of NZ_JAMYRZ010000018.1, from coordinate 12,229 downwards.
GGCATAGAAGATGACATTGGCCGGGCGGCCCTCGACGCCGCCTTCAAGTGCTGCCTTCAGCGATTTGTAGGACGTGTCGTCATGGTCGAATGACAGGTCGTCGCAAAACAGGATGAAGCGGAAGGGTGCTGCCTTCAACAAGCCCATCAGCTTCGGCAGCGTGTCGATGTCTTCGCGATGGATCTCGATCAGCTTGAGCGGCAGGTCGAGCTTCGCCGAAGCGTTGACCGAGGCGTGCACTGCCTTGACCAGCGACGATTTGCCCATGCCGCGCGCGCCCCACAACAGCACGTTGTTGGCGGCGTAGCCTGAGGCGAAGCGCTCGGTGTTATCGACCAATATGTCGCGGACTCGGTCGACGCCGCGGATCAGGCCGATGTCGACGCGGTTGACCTTGCGCACAGGTTCCAGATAGCCAGGATCGGCCTGCCAGACGAAGCAATCGGCCTCGCCTAGGTCGGTTTGAGGCACCGGCGGCGAGGCGAGGCGGGCGACCGCCTCGATCAGGCGGTCGAGCTTCTGGTTCAGGATAGCGATGGTGCTGTCGGTCATCTCTTGTCTTTTTTGTTCGCGTTCAGAGCGGTGCGGCAGGGCAACCTACCTGATTTCAGCGGTTTCGAAACTCGTCCCAAGCATTTGTTCGGGCATGATCTTTTGCGAAAACCGAGCGTCGCTTTTCGGGATCACCCTCTAACACGGCTCGCCAGGCCGGAAAAGCAGCCGATTTGCCCGGCCGCGCAGTTGCATTGGCAACTTTACCGACTATATTCCGGCCAAATTTGGCGGGGCCGCCTTGCGGCTGTTTTTCAAAGTTCAGGAGTACCTCGATGTTCGTGACACCGGCATACGCCCAAGGCATCGGCGGGGACTCGTCCGCAATGTTTATCCAGATCGTGCCGTTTGCTCTGATTTTTGTGATCATGTATTTTCTGATCATCCGGCCGCAGCGCACGCAGCTGAAGAAGCGCGGCGAGATGCTGGCGGCGGTTCGCCGCGGCGATACCGTCGTCACCGGCGGCGGCTTGGTCGGTAAGGTGACCAAGGTGATTGACGACAACGAGCTCGAGATCGACCTTGGCGGCGGCACCAAGGTGACGGCGCTGCGCTCGACGATTGCCGATGTGCGCGTCAAGGGCGAGCCGGTGGCGAACCAGAACGCCAAGAAATAACCGAATTGTCGGCGGAACGATCCGCCAGTACGCCCTGACGGACGACGCCATATGCTTTATTTTTCGCGCTTCAAGATGATCCTGATCTGGCTGGCCGTGGCCGCCACAGTGGTCCTCGCTGCGCCCAACCTTTTTTCCGCCAGCACGCTGGCCAAGCTTCCCGACTGGGTGCCGAAGCGGCAGATGACGCTCGGCCTCGACCTGCAGGGCGGCTCGCATATCCTGCTCAGGATGGATCCGAACGATCTGATCAAGGATCGGCTGGAGACGACGCGCGACGAAATCAGGACGCTGCTGCGCGATGCCAAGATCGGCTATACCGGTCTTTCCGGAACGGGCCGCACGGTGCAGGTCCGCATCACCGATCCCGCGCAGATCGATGCTGCCAAGACAGCCTTGAAACCATTGACCAATCCGGTGGCCGCCGGCCTGTTCAGCGGCGGCTCCATCCAGGAGATGACGCTGGATGATTCCGAGCCCGGCCTGCTCAAATTTGCGGTTACCGATGCGGGGATCAAATATCGCACCTCGACGGCGCTGACGCAGGCGATCCAGGTTGTCGAGCGTCGCGTCAACGAACTCGGCACCACCGAGCCGATCGTGCAGCGGCAAGGCGACGACCGCATCCTGGTGCAGGTGCCCGGTCTGCAGGACCCGCAACGGCTGAAGGAAATTCTTGGCCAGACCGCCAAGCTGACCTTCCAAATGGTTGACCAATCGATGCCGGTGCAGGATGCGCTGAACGGCCGTCCGCCGCCGGGATCCTCGGTGCTGTATTCGCAGGACGATCCGCCGGTTCCGTATCTGATCGAGAACCGCGTCATCGTTTCGGGTGAAAACCTCGTCGATGCCCAGGCGACGTTCAACTCTCAGACCAACGAGCCGGTTGTTTCGTTCCGCTTCGATTCGAAAGGGGCGCAGCGGTTCGGCCAGGCGACATCGCAGAACGTCGGCAAGCTGTTTGCCATCATCCTCGACAATCAGGTGATTTCGGCACCACAGATCCGTGAGCCGATCCCCGGCGGCACCGGGCAGATATCGGGGAATTTCACCGCTGAGAGCGCCAACGACCTCGCCGTGCTGCTGCGTGCCGGCGCATTGCCGGCGACGCTGACTGTGATCGAAGAGCGCACGGTGGGGCCGGGACTTGGCCAGGATTCCATCCATGCCGGCAAGGTCGCCGGCATCATCGGGTCGATCCTGGTTGTGGCGTTCATGTTCGTTGCCTACGGCTTCCTCGGGTTCCTCGCCAACATCGCGCTGGCGGTGCATGTGGCGATGATCGTCGGCCTGCTGTCGTTGCTTGGAGCGACGCTGACCTTGCCGGGTATCGCCGGTATCGTGCTGACCATCGGCATGGCGGTCGATTCGAACGTTCTCATCTATGAACGCATCCGCGAGGAGCGACGTGCCGGCCGCTCGGTCATTCAGGCGATCGATACCGGCTTCAGCAAGGCGCTGGCGACCATCGTCGATTCCAACGTCACTTCGCTGATTGCCACCGTGGTGCTGTTCTACCTCGGCACCGGGCCGGTGAAGGGTTTTGCCGTCACCTATGCCATCGGCATCCTGACCACGGTCTTCACCGCCTTCACCTTCACCCGCCTGCTGGTGTCGATCTGGCTTCGCCGGGCCCGTCCGAAGGAGTTGCCACGCGCGCCGGTGACCTTCATTCCGCCGGGAACGAAAATTCCGTTCATGGGCATCCGCCGCTGGACGTTCACGCTGTCGAGCGTGCTTTCGGTGCTGTCGGTCATCGGCTTCATGACCATCGACATCAATTACGGCATCGATTTCAAGGGCGGCTCGCTGATCGAGGTGCAGTCCAAGGCCGGCAATGCCGATCTGGCCGACATCCGCGGCAGGCTAACGGAACTCAATATCGGCGAGGTGCAGGTTCAACAATTCGGCGAGCCGAACGACGTTCTGATCCGCGTCGGTACCCAGGAGGGCGGCGAGAATGCCGAGCAGACCGTCATCGACAAGGTGCGCGGCGAGCTGCAGGACCAGTATGATTTCCGCCGCGTCGAAGTGGTCGGGCCGACGGTCTCGGGCGAGCTTGCCAAGCAAGGCACCATTGCCATGCTGGTCGCGCTGCTCGGCATCCTGATCTATGTCTGGTTCCGCTTCGAATGGCAGTTCGCGGTCGGCGCCATCGTTGCGACCGTTCACGACGTGGTCATGACGATCGGCTTCTTCGTCCTCACCGGCCTCGAATTCAACCAATCGTCGCTGGCGGCGATCCTTACCATCATCGGTTATTCGCTCAACGATACGATCGTCGTCTATGACCGCGTTCGCGAGGATCTGCGAAAATACAAGCGAATGCCGCTGCCGCAATTGCTGAACAACGCCATCAACGAGACGCTGTCGAGGACGACGCTGACCTCGGTGACGACGATCCTGGCGCTGCTGGCCCTGGTGCTGTTCGGCGGCGAGGTGATCCGCTCGTTCACCATGGCCATGCTGTTCGGCGTCGTGTTCGGCACCTATTCGTCGATCTTTATCGCCGCGCCACTGCTTATCCTGTTCAAGCTGCGGCCGCAGGCCACAGCGTCCGATGAGGAAAAGCCGGTGGGCGGCGGCAAAGCCATAGCCACCTGACGGCTTGCCTCAAAAGTGGCCAAGGGCATCGTCATCCGCGAGGCGCATTTCCCCGGCCGCGCACCGATCGAGGCTTACGGCAATGGCGGTTTCCGCTTTGCCGACATGTCGCATCGCGGCTCGCTGCTGTGCCTGCCTTCTGGCATCTATGGCTGGGAGCCGGCCGATCCGCTGGCGCTGACGGCGGCGGATTTCGCCAAGCTGTTCAACGAGGCCGACAAGGTCGAGATCCTGCTGGTCGGCAGCGGCAAGGATCTGAGGCCGTTGCCCGCCGCGCTGCGTACGGCACTGAAAGAAGCGGGCATTTCCGCCGATCCGATGTCGACCGGGGCGGCTGTGCGGACCTACAATGTGCTGCTGGCGGAAAACCGCGCCGTGGCCGCAGCACTCATCGCCGTCGACTGACGTGGCCGAAAACACCAAAGTCGCCATGGAGACGGTGCGCGCCGCCGATCATGACCGCTATCTGACCGCGCTCTACGCGCCCGAAGACAAGCGGGACGCGCTGTTTTCACTCTATGCCTTCAACGCCGAAATTGCCGGCATACGCGATCGCATCCGCGAAGCGCTGCCGGGCGAGGTGCGGCTGCAATGGTGGCGCGATGTCATCGCCGGCGAAGAGGATGGGGCTGAGGTCGGCCATCCCGTGGCGGACGCGCTAAGGGCGACTATTTCCACTCACCGCCTGCCCAAGGCTGCTTTCGACAATATGCTCGAAGCGCGCATCTTCGATCTCTATGACGACCCGATGCCGTCGCGCACCGACCTCGAAGGCTATTGCGGCGAGACTGCCGCCGCGCTCATCCAGCTTGCGGCGATCGTGCTCGATCCGGTCCAAGCACCACGCTTTGCCGAACTTGCCGGCAGGGCAGGTTGTGCGCAGGCGATGACCGGTCTCCTGCTTCTGCTGCCGCTGCATCGCAAGCGGGGACAGTGCTTTGTCCCGGCCGATATTTTGGCGGCGGCGGGATCGTCGCCGCAAGAGTTCGTTACAGGTGACGGCGGGCCGGGCGCGGAACGCGCCGTTGCCGCGATGATCGCGCTGGCACGGGAACATCTTTCCGCTTTCGAGCAGGGGGCGTCCGTTTTGCCGGTTTCATTGCGCCCGGCCTTTCTGCCGCTGGCTCTTTCGGGCGCCTATCTCGACAAGATGGAGCGCGCCCGCCACTCACCGCTTGATAGCGCGGTGCGGCTCTCTGTCCTGCGCCGGCATTGGCTTTTGTTCCGGCGAGCGACGCGAGGCTGGCCGGCCGCATAGAGGCTGCCGCGTAGCCAACCTGATCGTTATTCCGCCGCTTCCGCCCGAAAAGGCAGCCCCAGCCATTCGCGGCAGTCGGCGAGCGCGCGCGATGTCACCGCGTGCCGCTTGGCGACCGTCTTGTCCTTGCCACGCAGCCGCTTGCCCTCGATCTTTGGCGCGTCCACGGGCGGGAACAGGCCGAAATTGACATTCATCGGCTGGAAGGAGCGCTTCCCCGGCTCGTCGTCGGAGACAATATGGCCACCAGTGATGTGGTTGAGCAGCGCGCCGAAAGCGCTGGTCAAGGGCGGCAGCGACGGCGCGTGGCCAAGCCTTTCGGCGGCGGCAAAGCGCCCGGCAAGCAGGCCGATGGCGGCACTCTCGACATAGCCTTCGCAGCCAGTGATCTGGCCGGCAAAACGCAAGCCGGGTCGCGATTTCAACTGCAGCGACGCATCGAGCAGCGTCGGCGAATTGATATAGGTGTTGCGGTGCAGGCCGCCGAGGCGGGCGAACTCGGCGTGTTCCAGCCCGGGAATGGTGCGGAATATGCGCACCTGCTCGGCATGCTTCAGCTTGGTCTGGAAGCCGACCATGTTGTAGAGCGTGCCCAGCGCATTGTCCTGGCGGAGCTGGACGACGGCATACGCCTTTACAGACGGATTATGCGCATTGGTCAGTCCCATCGGCTTCATCGGCCCGTAGCGCAATGTCTCGACGCCGCGCTCGGCCATCACCTCGATCGGCAGGCAGCCGTCGAAATAGGGCGTGCCTTCCCATTGCTTGAATTCGGTTTTCTGGCCGTCGACCACCGCCTGCACGAAGGCAAGGTACTGCTCCTTGTCCATCGGGCAGTTGATGTAATCCTTGCCGGTGCCGCCGGGGCCGACCTTGTCGTAGCGCGACTGGAACCAGCAGATGTCCATGTCGATCGTGTCGAAATGGACGATCGGGGCGATAGCATCGAAGAAGGCGAGCGCGTCGGCGCCGGTTGCGTCCGCAATCGACTGGGCGAGCGACGGCGCCGTTAGCGGGCCGGTGGCAACGATCGCCTGGTCCCAGTCCGCCGGCGGCAGGCCGGGCACTTCCTCACGCTGGATGGTGATGAGCGGGTGGGCTTCGAGCTTTCTGGTCACCGCTTCGGAAAATCCGTCGCGGTCGACGGCCAGCGCACCGCCGGCCGGCACCTGATGCGCGTCGCCGGCGCTCATGATCAGCGAACCAGCCAGCCGCATTTCGGCGTGCAGCAGGCCGACGGCATTGGTTTGCGCATCGTCGGAACGGAAGGAGTTGGAACAGACGAGCTCGGCCAGCCCGTCGGTCTTATGCGCGTCGGTACCGCGGACGGGGCGCATTTCATGCAGGACAACGGGAACGCCGGCTTCGGCCGCCTGCCAGGCGGCTTCGGAGCCGGCGAGACCGCCGCCGATAACGTGAATGGGGTTCTTGTCCATGAGCGCCGAAATAGTCGCTTGGCGCAAGGATTGCAATTGCCAGGGATCGCACCGCAAGTGGGCTGCTGCGGAATATTGCCCAAAACAACAACACCCGCCGGGGGAGGAGGTCCGGCGGGTGTCGTTTTGTTGGTCGATCCTCGGGAGGAGGTGAAGATCGACCGTATTCGTCATCGCCGGGGAGGAGGTCGGCTTTGACGAAATTCCTTTCGCCATTTGAAAGGGTGCGAAACCCTTTTTGAAACAGCGCCCGCCGGGGGAGGAGGTCCGGCGGGCGCCGTTTTTGTGGTCAACCCTCGGGAGGAGGTGAAGGCTGACCGTATCCGTCAGGGTCGGGGAGGAGGTCGACCCTGGCGAAATTCTTGTGGTTAGATCGCCCTGCGAGCGACCATCTTGATCTCGTCGCGGACGATGCCGAGATCGTTGAGCTGGCGATTCGACAGGCGACCCAGCTCGGTAACCGTCTCGCGGTAGACGCGCCAGTTACGATAGTTGCGGATCAGGTTCATTGTCGTTCTCTTTTCAAAACTGGTTCGGACCATTTGCGGCCCGAAGGATTAGACCGCCTTGCGGGCGACGTAGTGAATGTCGCTGCGGCTGATGCCGAGGTCGGTCAGTTCACGGGTGCTCAGGCGGTTCAGCTCGGACACGGTGTCCCTATAGCGGCGCCAGTTGCGATAGTTGCGGATCAGGTTCATGGTAGTCTCGTTTCGTCTTTCTTTCGGATCATTCCGTCTTTGTGTGCACCGTGAAAATAGGTGGGGTCATATCGATTTAAAAGCGCTATTGGTGCATGGCAGCAATGCAAATTGTGCAATGCAGCATTAACGCGCTTCCGGTTTTCCGCCCAGATCGGAAAACGCCGTTAGGTCAAACGCTTGGCCGGACGAGCTAAAAGAACCAAGCAAAGGGGGAGGGGCATGGCGAGCTATTCGTCACGGGTCAGGTCGGATATCGCGCGATGGCAGCAGGCTGGCCTGATCGACGCGCCGACAGCCGAGGCTCTAACGCGCGACGTCGAGGCAAACGAACGCAAATCGCTGAGTTTCGGCTCGATCCTGGCGATGATGGCGGCGCTGCTGTTCGGCGCAGCTATCCTGATCTTTATCGCCGCCAACTGGGAAGTCATCCCGCGGCTGGTGCGGGTCGCGGCACTTTTTGCCGTTATCCTTGCCGGCTATGTCGGCGGCGCGGTGCTGAAGATGCGCGACCATGCGGCGATCGGCGAAGCACTGTGGATCGTCGCGGCGGCAGCGTTCGGCGGATCGATCGCGCTGATCGGCCAGATGTATCATTTGTCGGGCGACGAGGCCTCGGCCTTGATCACCTGGGGCGCCGGCACGGCGCTGGCGGCGGTGGCGCTGCGCTCAAACCCGCTGACCGTCGCTGCCGTCGGCATCGCCGATGCCTGGCTGTTCCTGAGAGGGTTCGACTACTTCCGGCGCACGGAATTTCCGCATCTCTTCGTGGTCATGGCGCTAATTCTGTTCGCCGTTTCGTTCTGGACGCGCAGCCAGGCGGCGCGCCACCTGATCATCCTGTCGGTGCTTTTCTACCTCGTGCTGTTGGCCATGGAATACGACACGCTGCAAGTCGCCATCCCGCTCGTTGCCGCATCGGTGCTGCTTTTTACCGCTGCGATCTTTGCTGCCGGGCCGGTCGAGAGGGTTTTGCAACTCGGCGGCAGGTTGCCCTTGCACGCGCTGATCGGCTTTCTCACCGGCCTGGCGATGATCCAATTCGAACTGGCGGATGAAAGCAGCTACAATAGCGGCTTCGCCATTGCCTCGGCTGTTGCGCTGGCCGGCATCGTCGCGGCGATCGTGCTGGGCGGCCGCGAGAGCCGGGGACTGCGCTGGGTTGCCTATACGGGCTTCGCCTTCGAACTCGCCATCATCTACGTGGTGATGCTGCAATCAATGCTCGACACCGCAGGCTTCTTCCTTGCGGCGGCGGTGCTTCTCGCCGTTCTTGCTTTCATTATCATCCGCATAGAAAAGCGCATGAACGCCTCGAACATGACAGGAGCGGCGGCATGATGACCGGCAAAAGACTGATCATCTCGGCGCTGGTCCTGGCGCTCGTCCAGATCGGCTTTCTGAGCTGGATCATCGCCGGACGCGCGGCGATCCTGCGCGATGGCAAGCAGGTCCTGCTCAAGGTCGAGCCGATCGATCCGCGCGATCTCTTGCGCGGTGACTACATTCTGCTCGGCTACGATATTTCGCGCATACCGGTGAAACTGATCGGCAACATTCCGGCCGGCAAGCTTTCCAGCGAGGAAACGTCGATCGTGGTCAGGCTGAAGCAGGGCGCCGATGGCTATTGGGGGCCGACCGCGGCTTGGTTCGGGCAAGCGCCGGTGCCCGCAGCATCCGATGAAGCCGATATCGTCGGACATGTCTTCGAGGGCTGGAATATCAGCCAGGGAGCAACGACGATCGCGCCGGATTACGGCATCGAGCGCTTCTATCTGCCGGAAGGCGAGGGGATGGCGATCCAGAACGACATGCGGGTGCGGCCGTTCGGCATCCGGGTGGCGATTGCGGCCAACGGCACCGCGCAGATCAAAGCGCTGGTGGATGGCGACAAGACACTGTTCGAGGAGCCGCTTTACTAGATCGCACTACGGCCTTGGCAATGATCCTCCTTCGCCAAGGCTTCGGAGGAGCTTCGAGTGGCCTGCCACCCGAAGCTCGAATAGCGAAGGGTGGTGCGGATGAAGGGACTCATGGGAGCTCTGAAGGCGTTATTTTGCAAAGGTTGCGCCGCTGTCGCTTGTACCGGCATGTACGTTTTTTTGTACCAACTTAGCCGCCCCAGGAGGGGGGATATGGCTGCCTGTCTTTACATAAATGCCGAAACAGATTTTTCGCGAAAATCTTTGCGAACCCTCAAGCGAGCGCAGGCTAAGACGGCGGTTGGATTTGCCCGGACTGGAATCCGCTTGACCGGACGCCACCTTCGCGGGACGTTCAGCCCAGATTCGGGGGAACTTAGATGGCAAAGCAGACTAAACCAAGGAAACCGGGAAAGACCTTTGAAGAGCGGTTTGTAGAGTGCCTAACACGGATGTCGGGGGGAGGGAAAATCTCCGTCAGAAACGGGACCTTGCGCGATGAACTTGGATGGCAAGACTGGCGATATGCTCAAACCAAGGATAGATTGAGGGATCAGGGGTTAATCAAAGCAGAGCGTGGTGGGCCAGGCGGTGTTGTAAGTCTCGTTCATGACACCCGAGCTAAGCCGAGGGCGCTTCAAGCGTTCATATCGTATTCACATACGGATGACGGGCTGAAAGCAGATTTGCTCAAGCACCTCATGCCTCTCAGTCGTCTGGGTATCGTTGAAGCTTGGCACGACGGGCGAATTAAGAGCGGGGAAAAATGGGCGGAGGCGATTAGAAGTCATTTGGATTCCGCAGATATCATCGTCCTATTGGTGAGTGTCGATTTCATCAACTCGGATTACTGCAATGAGATCGAGCTAAAACGCGCTATGGAAAGAGACGCCAGCGGTTCGGCGGTGGTGGTTCCAGTCATCGCCAGAAACTGTCTCTGGCATGACGAGATATTCGGGTCCCTTAAGGCCACGCCAAAAGACGGGAAGTCGATTACGAGCATCGAGAATCTTGATGATGCGCTTACTGAAGTAGCAAAGGCAATCAAGGACAAGGCTCTCGCGATGCTTGCTGCAAGAGATCAAGTTCCAGCTTAAAAGGATGTGCAATCTATACAACCTCACCACGTCCCAAGAGCGTATCCTTGCGCGACATCCTGGGCAACCTTGAGCCGTTTTATATGTACCCCAATGGAACCGGCTCGGTGGTCCGCAACTCAAGGACAAGGCGGAGAGACGAGCACAAACCGGAAATATTGGTTCCCCTTGGTCCCGAAGGTGGAAGCGGTCAACTATCCCTGCTGTAGGCCATCAAAGCTGGACGGCGACGACGAAACGATGAAAACACTCCTCCACTAGATAGCAGCCCGTGAGCTCCAAGCCTAAACGGCTGCGCTCACGATGGGTGCCGCGACTCTAGTTATCCTCAAAGAACGCTAACCTTATTTACTGAGAGCTGCTCAGAATCACTTGCGTTCCGCGCGAGGGCGCTTTACGTCTAAACAACTTGGGATGGTGGGGAGGCTTAAATGTCAAAGCGCAGTTTTCTGTCGCCGGTTGCTCTATCGGCTTCGATAATCTTGGGCACACCGGTGCAAGCGGCGGTTTCATTAGATTCTGCGGAAGCACTCACGAATACCACCGAAACCGGCGTATCACCTCGCAATGATGGCTTCGGAGTGGTCCTGGATCGATCGAGCGGTACCGAAGTGAGAATGGCATACCATTCTAGCCATTCCAGCCACTCTTCGCACGCCAGCCACGCTTCTCACTGTTCCGGCTACAGCTATTGCTAAGTGGATGCTTGCCGAAACCGTGGCGACGGTGAAGTCCGCAGAAATCCGTTTCGATCTGAAGGTCTTCACGTTGGATTGCGTGAAGCGTGCCGCCTATAGAGTGACCGGCGATTCTTCAGTCACCATTGCCATCGAGGCTGGCTTGGCAAAGTGCGTGCTTCACTTCAGCAAGCCGATCTCGGGAGAGCAGGCTGAGCGCGCGATTGAAGCGCTTCGACTTGAAGTTCTAGACCAGGACCTGCGTGGGGTGGTGGCCAAGGAAACGGCCTCCGTTAGAAACGCGGTGCTTGCCTTGGCATTTTCTAAATCCGGCCTTCAATCAGTTGACTAAGTTCGCCCTACCTGCCGAGTTTCGAGAGCCCATCGAGGCCAAGTATCAACTGGCTTTCTTTCGCTTTTCTCCGCTGGACGGTGAGCGGTACGTGCTCAGCAATCAGGCGGGAGAATATCTGGTTCTGCCACGAGCGGTGTTGGCCTCGTTCGTCCGACACGAGCTGTCGAGCACCGATCCTTACTACTCGCGCCTTCGGCACCGACACTTTCTCTTTGATGCCTCATCGAACCTCGGCAGGGCTCTGCTGGCCAACAAAGTTCGAACCAAAGCAAAGCGGCTAGAGAATTTCACCTCTCTTCATATCATGGTGGTCTCTCTTCGCTGCGAGCATTCCTGTCCTTACTGTCAGGTTTCGAGGCAGAGCGAAGACCGCTCTGCATTCGACATGACTGAGGAGACCGCCGAGAAGGCCCTGGCGTTGGTTTTTCGCTCGCCAAGTCCTTCCATCAAGATTGAGTTTCAGGGTGACCTTGCCCCTCTGATCTAATCCGGTTTGAAGTTCGTTCTGGCCCATCGAGAGGACCAGGACATGAAACGTAGCCGCTTCTCTGAAGAGCAGATCATCGGAATTTTGAAGGAACATGAGGCCGGGGTATCGGTTGCCGATCTGTGCCGTAAGCACGGGGTCAGCGACGCCTCGATTTACAACTGGAAGGCCCGCTTCGGCGGGATGGATGTCTCCGAGGCTCGGCGACTGAAGGCTCTGGAGGACGAGAACACGCGGCTGAAGCGGCTTCTGGCCGACGCCATGCTCGACAATGCCGCATTGAAGGATCTTGTGGGAAAGAAATGGTGACGCCCGCGGCCAAGCGGAAAGCTGTCGCTCGCCTGAAGGAAGGCTTCGGGATGAGCGAACGGCGGGCGTGTAAAGCCATCGGCTGTTGCCGCATGACGGTTCGCTACGAGACCAGCAGGCCGGACGACCGCGAGCTTCGCGAGCGGATGAAGGCGATCGCGCAGGAGCGTCGCCGGTTCGGCTACCGGCGTCTTCTCGTGATGCTGAGGCGGGAGGG